>CAYFLO010000056.1:0-1537 GCA_964343995.1 uncultured Bifidobacteriaceae bacterium | reverse complement strand
AGGTGCTCTGCATCGCACGATCGCGGAGGGCATCCCAGTCGTAGTCGGCGTCCTTGGTGAAGACCTGGCGGTCGGCCCACCAGCGCACGCGGGTGCCGGTACGTGAGCGCGGACACGACCCACCCGCGCGCAGCCCGCCCTTGCGGGTGAAGGTGCCGTCCGGACCTTCGTCGTCGAACAGGCCAGGAACTCCCCGGCGGAAGGACATGAGGTGGACCTTGCCGCCCCTGTCGACCTCGACGTCGAGGCGTGACGACAGGGCGTTGACGACCGAGGCGCCCACACCGTGCAGGCCTCCGGAGGCGGCATAGGAGCCGCCGCCGAACTTGCCGCCGGCGTGCAGCTTGGTCATGACCACCTCGACACCGGTGAGCTTGGTCTTGGGCTCGATGTCGACCGGGATGCCGCGGCCGTTGTCGCAGACCTCGGCCGAGCCGTCGTCGTGGAGGGTCACCGTGATGGTGGAGCAGTGGCCTGCCAGGGCCTCGTCGATCGCGTTGTCGATGATCTCCCACAGGCAGTGCATGAGGCCGCGGCCGTCATTGGAGCCGATGTACATGCCCGGACGCTTGCGAACCGCGTCCAGCCCCTCCAGGACCGCGAGGTCCTTGGCGGAGTAGTCCTTGGCCACCTGAACACGGTAGTCGGCGAGGCTGACCAGCCCGGGGCGCGACAGGCGCTCTCCCGCCGCTTGTGCACTCGTGCACCAGGGCGCTTCGCCCAGCGCGAACGCTTCCGGCGTGGCGGCGGGGGAATGCCCGACCCGTGTAAGACTGTTGCCCCACGTACCAGCACCGCGCGACTTCCCCAGCGCCCACCGGAGAGGACACATCGATGGCGACCACGCTCACCGCCCCGGCCCTGCTCTCGTCGGACCGCTGCGATCGCTGCTCCGCCCAGGCCTACGTCCGCGTCGTCCTGTCCAATGGTGCTGACCTGCTCTTCTGCGGCCACCACTGGTCGCGCCATGAGGACGTCCTTCGTCCGCAGGCCGCTGAGGTCATCGACGAGACCCACCGCCTGTCCCAGGCCCCCGCCACCGACGAGCGCTGACGCCTGTCGTTCACCGGCCGGTGAAGTCCGGCGGCCGTCGCTCCAGGAACGCCGCCCGTCCCTCGCGATAGTCCTGGCTCATCCAGGCCGCCGCACTCCGCTCAGCAATGACCTCATCGGGCAGGTCGGCCAGCACTGCCTTGGCCGCACTGATCGTCAGCGGCGCACGTGTCGCGACGAGGGCCCCGAGGTCCAGGGCGGCTTCGGCAAGGTCCTGGCCCGGTGCCACCAGGCGGGTGACGATCCCGAGGTCGGCCAGGACGGTGGCCGAGATGGGGTCGGCGGTGATGAGCATGCGCGAGAGCAGTCCCGCCGGCAGCCGCTCCTCCAGCCGACGCAGGGCGGCCGGGTCGTAGGCCACCCCCAGTCGCCCTGGCGTGAGGGCGAATTGGGCGTCGGCCGCCGCCACGAGCAGGTCACACATGAGCGCGACCTCGCAGCCTCCGCCCCAGGCCCCGCCCTCCACCGCCGCGATGACCGGGAT
>CAYFLO010000055.1:0-9041 GCA_964343995.1 uncultured Bifidobacteriaceae bacterium | reverse complement strand
CGATCCCCTGGGTCGCATGGCGGTCACCGCCCACGGCTTCCGCGCCATGGCGCGGGTGATGCTCGACGTGGCCGCGGAGGTGTGCGACGGCCGGCTCATGCTCACCCACGAGGGCGGCTACTCGCCGACCTACGTGCCGCTGTGCGGGGTGTCGGTGCTCAGCGAGATGAGTGGGGTGCCCGTCGACGTCATCCCCGAGCTCTACCTCAGCTTCGACGACAAGCCGGAGTCGGCGCTCACCGACGCCCAGCGCGAGGCCGTCAAGGTGGCCCGGGCGGCCCACGGTCTCTAAAGCCGCTCCACCGTCAGGCGTGACTTACACCGATGTGATTCGTCCCCAGCTGTGGACAGGCCTGTGGACAGCACTGGTCCCCGTGAGGGGAATGTGACGATTGGTGTGGAGAGAGCCCGAAGGGGCTATTTCCAGCGCGTGGCCAGGAAGAAGCCGGCCACGATGAAGGCGAACCCGATGCCCACGTTGACGATGGCGTTGAGGTCGCGCATGACCGGGATCTGATACCCGGCGATGTAGTACACGACGATGTAGGCCAGGCCGATGCAGAAGCAGGCGACCATCGTGGGGGCCAGCCAGCGCGGGGAGTCCAGTTTGACGGCCTTGCGCTCGGCCTTGGACGGCGGCGGCGTGTAGACGGGCTTCTTGCGGGAACTGGACTCGGGCACGGAGCCAGCCTAGCCGGAGCCCTGCCGCCCCCACTGCCCCTGCGGCCGTCCCGGGCCGCCACAATGAGCGCGTGGCACGGATCCTCGTGGTCGACAACTACGACTCATTCGTCTTCAACCTCGTGCAGTACCTGGCCCAGCTGGGTGCCGAGGTCGACGTGCGACGCAATGACGAGGTGACCGCGGCCGACGCCCGCGGGTTTGACGGCGTACTGCTCTCCCCGGGTCCCGGCACCCCGCAGCAGGCCCCGGTGTGCGGCGCGATCGCTCGCACCAGCGATGTGCCGGTGCTGGGCGTGTGCCTGGGCCACCAGGCGATCGCCGAGGCGTTCGGCGCCACGGTCTCGCGCGCCCCCGAGCTCGTCCACGGCAAGACCTCGCCGGTGCTCCACGACGGTGCCGGCGTGTTCGCCGGACTTCCCTCACCGATGATCGCTACGCGCTACCACTCACTGGCCGTGGAGCCGGCGACGGTGCCCGACACCCTCGTCGTCACCGCGCGCACCGACTCCGGCGTGATCATGGGCCTGCGACACCGGGATCTGCCGGTCGAGGGCGTGCAGTTCCACCCCGAGTCGGTGCTCACCGAGGGCGGGCACGCGATGCTCGCCAACTGGCTGGTGGCGTGCGGCGATGCTGACGCACCGCAACGGGCACGCGGCCTGGCGGCCGTCATGGGCGAGCCGGCGCGCTAGCCGGCGCACGGGCCGACTTTCTGGCCGACGGCCGCGTCAGGGAGTCGTCGGGCTCGGTGAGGGGTTACCGGCGGCCGCCGGATCGCTCGGCAGTGGCGATGCGCTGGGCTGCGGGTTGGGGTCGATCGTGGGCTGCGGCGGAGCCTGCGCCACGGTGATCGTCACCGTGCTGCCGCGCGGCAGCGACTGACCCGCCTGCGGCGACTGGGCGAGCACGGTGCCGGCGGCGGCCGTGGGGTCCTGCAGGGTGATGACCTGGGTGTCGAATCCGGCCTGGGCGAGATCGCTGCGCGCCTGCGCTTCGCTCGCGCCGACGACATTGGGCACGGCCACCTGACCGGACGACACGGTGATGCTCACCGTCGACCCGCCGTCAACCTGCGCGCCGGCGGCCGGGTCCTGGGCGATGACGTAGCCCGCGGGTTGGCTCGACGGCTGCTCGACCACCGCCCCCAGGCCCAGGCCAGCGTCGGTGAGCGCCTGCTGCGCCGCCTGCTGGGTGAGGTTGATGAGCTGCGGAACCGTCTGCTGCTCCAGGCCGCTGGAGAAGGTGACGTTGACCGACTGCCCCTTCTGCAGGCTGTCGCCCGCGGCCGGCTGCTGGGCGATGATCGTGCCCTTGGGCCGGTCGGACGACTCCGGCGTCTGCGCGCCGAGCTTCAGGCCCGCCGACGTGAGCTGGTCGGTGGCCACGGCCACGGTGAGCCCGTCGAGGCTCGGGACGACAACATCGCCGGCGCTGCCGCCGAAGAGCACGAATCGACCGATGAGGATCGCGCCGACGAGTGCGGCGGCGATACCCAGGATGCCCACGACGATGAGCCCGCGGTTGGTGCGGCGGCGGGGCCGCTGCACGTCGTACATCGGCTGGTACTCGCGCACGCCGGCGGCATCGACCGGCGGCATCGCCGCGGTGTGCTCCAGCGTGACCGCCGGCACGGCTGCGGTGACCGGGCCGCCCAGGATCGCCCTCTCGACATCGGCCCGGAACTCCAGGGCGGTGGCGTAGCGGTCGTCGACGCGCTTGGCCAGGGCGTGCAGCACGACCGCGTCGATCTGCGGCGAGACCCCGGGGTCGACCTGCGACGGCGGGACGGGCATCTCGCTCACGTGCTGGTAGGCGATGGAGACCGCGGAGTCGCCGGTGAACGGTGGCTTGCCGGTGAGCAGCTCGTACAGCAGCACGCCGGTGGAGTACAGGTCGCTGCGGGCGTCGACGACCTCACCACGAGCCTGCTCCGGCGAGAGGTACTGGGCGGTGCCCATGACCGCCGAGGTCGTGGTCATCGTCGTGCCGGTCTCGTTGACCGCGCGGGCGATGCCGAAGTCCATGACCTTGACCTCGCCGCTGCGGGTGAGCATGACGTTGGCCGGCTTGATGTCGCGGTGGACGATGCCGTGACGGTGCGCGTAGTCGAGGGCCGACAGCACTCCGGCGGTGATCTCCAGCGCGCGCTCGGGCAGCAGGCGCCGTCCGCTCGACAGCAGCTGGCGCAGCGTCATGCCGTCGACGTACTCCATGACGATGTAGGGGACGACGGTCGACGTGCCGTCGGCGGAGGTGAGGGTGTCCTCGCCGGTGTCGTAGACGGCCACGATGTTGGGGTGGTTGAGCGCGGCGGCCGACTGCGCCTCGCGGCGGAACCGGGCCTGGAAGCTGGGATCGCGGGCGAGGTCGGGGCGCAGGATCTTGATCGCCACGCGGCGCCCCAGGCGCAGGTCGCGACCCTCGTGCACCTCGGCCATACCGCCGCGGCCGATGACGGCGCCGACGGAGTACCGGTCGCCGAGCATGCGGGGCTGCTCGGTGCCGGGCTGGTCGGTCATGGGGTCCAGTCTCTCAGGGGGCAGGGTCAGGTCAGCGCAGCACGGCCTGCATGACGGCCTTGGCCACCGGGGCGGCCAGGCCGTTGCCGCTGATCTCGGCGGCTCCGGCGTCCTCGACCACGACGGCCACCGCCACCTGGGGATGTGTGGCCGGCGCGAACGAGACGAACCACGCCACCGCCGGGTTGTCGTTGCCCGTCTGCGCCGTGCCGGTCTTGCCGGCCACTCGGACGCCGGAGATGCGGGCGTTGGTTCCCGTGCCGTTCTCCACGACGTTGACCATGAGGTCGGTGAGCGTGGCCGCGTCGGTGGCCGACATCGCCGAGCCGAAGGTGCTCGGGTTGGTGGTCTGCAGCACCGACAGGTCCTGGCCACGCACCTCCTGCACGAGGTAGGGGTTCATCACCGTGCCGCCGTTGCCGACCCCCGCGGCGACCATGGCCATCTGCAGAGCCGTGGCGCGCACGTCGAACTGTCCGATCGCCGACAGCGCCGTCTGCGCCTCGTCGATCTGGTCGGGGAAGTGCGACGTCGCCGCGCGCAGGGGCAGCGTGAACGCGGTGTCGAAGCCGAACTTCTTCGCCTGGGCGCGCAGGGCGTCGGCGCCGAGCTGATCGCCCAGCCAGGCGAAGGCGGTGTTGCACGAGATCGCCAGCGCCTGCTTGAGGGTCACCTGGTCACCGGGGCCGCAGGCCTTGCCGTTCCAGTTGCGCAGCTCCTTGGTGGAGTTCGGCAGCTGGTAGGTCGCCGGCCCGGGCAGCAGTGAGTCGGGGGTGTACTTGCCCGTCGCCAGGGCGGCGGCCGCGGTGACGAGCTTGAAGGTGGAGCCGGGAGGGTCGAGGGCCACGATCGGGCGGTTGAGAAGCGGCTTGGCCGGATCGGCGGTGAGCTGGTTGTAGTAGTCGCGGATCGCCGCCGGATCGTGACTGGACAGCAGGTTGGGGTCGAACGACGGCATCTGCACCGACGCCAGGATGCGGCCGGTGCTGGGCTCGATCGCGACGACGGCGCCGCGCTTGCCGCGCATGGCGTCGTAGGCGGCCTTCTGCGCCTTGGCGTTGATCGTCGTGGTGACGGCACCGCCGCGCGGCTGGCGTCCGGCGAACAGCTGCTGCACGCGGTCGACGACGAACAGCGGCGACTTGCCGGTGAGGATGCTGTTCTCGGTGCGCTCCAGGCCGGTGGCGCCGTAGACCAGGGAGTAGAAGCCGGTGACGGGCGCATACAGCGGGCCGTTGTCGTACACGCGCTGGTAGGTGAGGGTGTCGCCGGTCTCCTTGGACCGGGCCACCGGGTTGGGGCCGACGAGGATCGGCCCGCGCTCGCGGTCGTACTCCGCGAGCAGCAGGCGCTGGTTGCCGGGCCGGTCGCGGTAGTCGCGGGCCTTGATCACCTGGATGTAGGTGACGTTGGCGATGAGGGCGACCAGCAGGATCACCAGCACGAACCCGATGCGTCGGATCGGACGGTTCACGGGCGCCGCACCACCTGGGTGAGCGCCTCATCGGGCGAGGGGGCGACCACCTGCGGGCGCCGCGCGCGATCGGAGATGCGCAGCAGCAGCGCGATGATGATCCAGTTGGCCACGAGAGACGAGCCGCCGTACGACAGGAACGGCGTGGTGAGGCCGGTGAGCGGGATGAGCCGGGTGACGCCGCCGATGATGACGAACACCTGCAGCGCGAGCACGATCGACAGACCGGCCGCGAGCAGTTGCCCGAAGGAGTCGCGCACCGAGACGGCGGTGCGCAGGCCGCGCTCGATGAGCACGGCGTACAGCAGCAGCATCGCGATGAGGCCGGTGGCGCCGAGCTCCTCGCCCAGGGCCGACACGATGAAGTCGGTGTTGGCGAACGGCACGAGGTTGGGGAAGCCCGAGCCCAGGCCGGTGCCGAGCATGCCGCCGTTGGCCAGGCCGAACAGCGACTGCACGATCTGGTAGCCGGAGGTGTCCGAGTACGTCCACGGATCGAGCCACACGACCACGCGCACCCGCACGTGGGTGACGAGCAGATACGACAGCACCGCGCCGACGAGGAAGAGCAGGCCGCCCAGGATCAGCCACGAGCGTCGCTGCGTGGCGATGTAGAGCATCGAGACGAACAGCCCGAAGAACAGCAGCGAGGTGCCGAGGTCGTTCTCGAAGACCAGAACGGCCAGCGAGATGCCCCAGGCGATGAGGATGGGGCCGAGATCGCGGCCGCGGGGCAGGCCGACACCCAGCACGTTGGAGCGCACCAGGGCCAGGGAGTCGCGCTTCTCGACCAGGTAGCCGGCGAAGAAGATCGTCAGCAGGATTTTGGCGGCCTCGGCGGGCTGGAACGACAGGCCGCCCAGGTGCACCCACAGGGTGGCGCCGTTGATCGTTGTGCCGACGAACGGTGCCAGGGGCAGCACGAGCAGGATCAGGCCGAGCAGGCCCAGCGTGTAGGTGTAGCGCTGCAGGATCCGGTGGTCGCGCAGCAGCACGAGCACGACGACGAAGCAGATCGCGGCGATGGCGAACCAGGTCACCTGCGCGTAGACGTCGGGTGTGGGCGCCGGATTGCCGTTGAGGGCGGCCTTGCGCGCCGCGGCCACGTCGAGCCGGAAGATCATGAGCAGCCCGAGCATCGTCAGAAGCGTGGCGACGGGCAGCAGGATCGGGTCGGCGTAGCGCGCTCGCCACTGCACGACCCCGTACATCACCAGCGCGAGCACGCCGACGATGCCCATCGTCACCCACATGCGTACCGGGATGGCCGCGCCGGTGGCCCAGCCGACCTGCTGCACGCCCAGCACGCCGATGCCCCAGGCGAAGACCAGCAGGAGCAGTTCGGCCAGCCGTCGCGTGGGCTGGCGCACGGTGGGGGCGGTCACGACGTGGCGCCCGGGCATCCGGCCGGGGGCAGGACGGTGGTGCACTCCGCGGCGCGCGAGCCGAGCTCGGCCAGGATGCGCGCGGCGTCGTCGCGGCTGGCCGCGGGGATGCCCTTGCTCACCAGCTCCTGATCGAACAGCGGCAGCGTGCCCACCTGCAGGCCGGAGTCGGCGGCCAGGGTCGACAGGTGCACGCCGAGCAGGCTTCCCGGCACGCCCTGGTAGATCGCGACGGTGCCGGTGCCCGCGCTGCCGTTGATGGCGACGTACCACTGCGACAGCACCCACGTGCGCACCACGAGCAGGCTGGCGGCGATGACGACGATGACGGCGACGATCGACCCGACGATCCAGCCGATGCGTCGACGTCGGGTGCGACGCGCGGCGGCGAGCACCTCCTGCTCGCGCGCGGCCCGACGCGCCGACTCGGCGGCCGGCACGATGATCGCCGAGTCGATGAGCGGCTGCGGGGCGGTGGGCGGTCCGTCGACCAGCGGCGGAACGTCGGGACGGTCGGGGTCGGGCTGGGCGTCGTCGGGGAATCGCACGCCGGGCAGGCGGTGGCGCACACGCGGCTCGCCGGCGGCGCCCACGACGACCGGCCACCCGTCGTCGGTGTCGTCGTCGGTGTCGACAACGTCGGCCACGACCACCGTCACGTTGTCTGGAGCCCCGCGCTCCAGGGCTGCCTCGACCAGGCGCGTCACCGCGCCGGTGGCGTCGCCGTCGACGAGCAGGGCGGCGATTTCGTCGTGGCGCAGCACGCCCGACAGGCCGTCGGTGCACAGCAGGAACCGGTCACCGGCGCGGGTCTCGCGCACCGACAGGTCGGCCTCCACCGGAGTGAGTCCGTCGAGCGCGCGCATGATGAGCGAGCGGCGCGGGTGCACGGCGGCCTCGTCCTCGGTGATGCGCCCGGCGTCGATGAGGGTCTGCACGTAGGTGTGGTCGTGGGTGATCTGGGTGAGGTGTCCGTCGCGCAGCAGGTAGGCGCGCGAGTCGCCCACGTGCACCACGGCCACGCGGTCGTCCATCCAGTACAGGCCGGTCACCGTCGTGCCCATGCCGGTGTACTCCGGCTCAGCGTCGATGACGTCGGCGATGCCGTCGCCCACCTCGCCGATCGCCTCGCCAAGGGAGGTGAGGATCTCCTGGTCGCGCGGGGGGTGGACGTCGAGGTCGGCGACGGTGGCCACCGCGATCGCACTGGCGAGCTCGCCGGCAGCGTGGCCGCCCATGCCGTCGGCGACCATGAGCAGCGATGGACCCGCGTAGCCGGAGTCCTCGTTTCCTTCGCGCACGAGGCCGACGTCGGAGCGGGCGGCGTAGCGCAGCTGCAGGGCCATGGCTACTTCTGGATCTGCAGGGTCGTGCGACCCACGCGCAGCGGCGCACCCACCTGCAGCACGGTCGGCGCGGTGATGCGCGTGCGGTCGATCCACGTGCCGTTAGTGGAGCCGAGGTCCTCCACGATCCACGAGCCCTCGGCCGGGTAGATGCGCGCGTGCCGGCTGGAGGCGTAGTCGTCGTCGACGACGAGCGTGGAGTCGGGGGCGCGGCCGATGGTGATCTGCACGTCGGCCAGCGGCACGATCGTGCCCTGCAGCGGGCCCTCGGTGACGACGAGCTTGGTGCCCTTGCCCTTGCTCTGCTTGCCCGCCTTGGCGACCTTGGCCGGACGTGGTGCCTTGGCCGCACGGCCCTTGCGCGGCTGGCGGCCAGCCACGGATCCCCGCGCCCCCGGACGCGCCTCAGCGGGCTGGCGCAGGTCGCGGCTGAGCACCCAGATAGTCAGCAGGACGAAGGCCCACAGCACCGCCAGGAAGGCGAGCCTGACGAGGGTGAGCCCGAGTTCGGACACTCAGCTGCTCCGGAACACCAGCGGGGTCGTGCCGATCATGAGCGTGGTGCCGTCGGCGAGCTCGGTCTCGGTGATCCGCTCACCGTTGATGAAGGTGCCGTTGGTGGAGTTCAGGTCGCGCACGAGCGCGGGCTGGCCGAGCACGATCTCGCAGTGGTGGCGCGAGGCGGACGGATCCTCGATGCGGATGTCGGTGTCGGTGCCGCGGCCCAGGCGCGTCACCGCGCGCACGAGCGGGTACGCATTACCGGCGACCTCCAGGCGCGGCTGGCGCGCCTCCTCGACCGCGACGACGGGGCCGGCGGCCGACGTCACCTCGGCACGGGCCTCGCTGCGCACCCGGAAGATTCCGGTCTCAAGCTCATCGTCCTGGCCGAGCACGACCTGCACCGGGCCCAGGAGCGTGTAGGACTGCTCGCCGGCGTAGTCGCGCACGAGCGTGGCCAGCTCGACCTGCAGGGGCTCGGTGAAGACCGACAGCCGGGCGAAGTCGTGGGCGCTGAGCTCCACGTGGAAGACATTGGGCACCACCGTGCGGGTGCGGTCGATGACGGCCGCCCGGTCGTTGACCTCGCGCTGGAGCGCGGAGGCGATCTCGACAGGCTGGACCTCGGCCTTGAAGGCGCGGGCGAAGGCCCCGTTGACGAGCCGGTCGAGGGAGTCCTCGAACCTCTCGAGCAGGCCCACGTGTACCTCCGATGGCGGGCCGCGGCCATGAGGCCGTGGCGGGTGCGGTAGTCGATGCTAACCCGCCTGCGAGGCCAAGCCCGGGACCGCTAGCCGAGCTCGAAGGTGGTGTTCCCGTAGATCCTCGTCACAGGAAGCGTGACCTCACCGCCGCGGTACATGCGCGCACAGCGAAAGCCCGGGCTCATCCCGCAGCGCTGGGCCAGATCGCGCGCAGCCTCGTTCGGCGCCGGGATGTCCAGGTGCAGCAGGCCGCCACGCTCAGCGATCCATGGTGCGGATGCGCGGGCGCACTCCGCCAGCAGTGCCGCAGCGGTGGACGCGTCATCGGCGAACAGCGGTCCGATGCGGGCTCCGTCCGGCAGGGTCGGCCGCACCGTGGCCAGGCCGGTCACCTGTCCGTCGCGCAGGGCGACGAACGATCGACGCGG
>CAYFLO010000054.1:0-9125 GCA_964343995.1 uncultured Bifidobacteriaceae bacterium | reverse complement strand
CTGCATCAGACCCGGGTGTGGATCGAGACGCTCAGGACCCGCGCGATCACCGGCGCGCAGCTCATCTCGATTGCCAAGGGCCTCAAGCAGCTTCCGCAGTAGCACGCGCCGTCCGTCGATCAGGAGGAACGTCATGAAGAGCTCGCGCATCGCCTTCTCGGCGGCGGCCGTCGTCACCGCCGGCATGGCCCTCCTGGGGACCACCCCGGCGCTTGCCGCTGGACCGGTCGTGCAGGTCACGTCGCTACCGGCGGAGGTGACCATCCCCGCAGGCGGCAGTGTGAGCGTCAACGTCCCCAACGCGTCGGTGTGCGCGGCCGGCACAACCAACCTCACCGTCGACGTCAAGGGCAAGCACGACGCCGTGGTGCCGCTGCGCATCCCGGGCGCCGGGTGCTCGGCGGGGCAGCTGAACTACAGCATCGTCGACAACCCGAACTCCCTACGCGACAACGCGGTGGTGAAGTTCAGTGCGCGAAAGGCCAATGGCGGCGCGGCGGTGCTGACTCTCGTCATTCACATCTCCGGTGACCAGAAGGGTCAGGGGCAGGCCGATCGTCGCTGCCACGACCACGGCCACAACTCCTGCCTGCTGCAGTGACCGATTCAGAGCGCGCGACTGACGTGACCCGTGAGGACACTCCCGTCGGTGAGATCGCCGCGGTGGCTGCGCAGGTCGCCCGCCTGCTGGGAGCTGCCGTCGAGGGTCGGGCCTACAGAGGTGACGGGTTCGCCTTCGGAGTCAGCGGTACCGACTCCGCCGACCTCAACCTGGCAATCGTGTGGGGAAGCGGAACAGACGCTCCCAGCGCGCTGAGCGCATGGTCGGGCCCGATGGTGGCGCTTGGCCTCGGGTCCGGCGAGGAGGTAATCGCCGGGCTTGCCCCAACAGTTGACCTGGTCGACGTGGGTGCTCGCCTCCCGGTGTGGGCGTGTCCGACGCCCGGCCCGGTGCCGACTGGCGGGATGACTGTCGTCGAGGTGCACCTGCCCGAGCAGCTCGCCGAAGCGCAGCAGATCGTCGCGACGAGCTTCGGACTTGACGAGGCCACTGTGGGAGCGGCATTCCCGGCCTCGAGTCTGGCCACCGCGGGCCTGCGCTGGTACCTGGGCAGCGTCGACGACGAGCCCGTGACCTGTGTGGCCACGCTCGCCGATGGCGCCGTGGGCTCACTGTGGTGTGGAGGCACGCTCCCGTCGGCGCGTGGACACGGCCACTTCACCGTGCTGTTGGCCGCGGCGATGCGCGGAGCTGGAGACGGGGCGGTGCAGCGCTGGTGGGGCATCACCGAGGCGGAGGCCTCGGCACGTGCCCTGCAGCGTCTTGGTGCGCACCAGGTTGGAGATGCGCGCGTGTGGGTGCGCGGCAGCGCGGTCGGCGAACTCATCGCGAACCCTGCCGGCTGAGACGGCGATTAACAGGCTTTAGCGTCGTCACGCTGAAATGCACCCGACGTGACCCTCCTCATTGGCAGTGCCTGATGAGAAGGATCAACGTCGACGCTTCCTAGCCGATGGCCGTCCAGAGGCTGTTGACCACAGCGGCCGCCGCCTTCGGGTCGTGTGCGAGAGCGGAGTCCGTGGCGGTGACCTCCACCGTGACGGTGAGGTGGCCGTCCGTGCGCTGGCACGTGCGCGTGTGGTGAACGTTCGCGGGAACCGGCTGACCCTTCATCACCACATCGTTGGAGACAATGCACTGCACGGGCCCGAGGGTGTCGACCTCGGTGAGCGGCAGCGCCAGACCGAGGGAGTCGGCGCTCGGTGCAGTGACGTAGAGGCCGGGCGACTGCTTGCGCACGGCGATGGCCAGCACCTGGTCGAGAAGGCCGGGGTCGTGGTAGACGGCGGCCGCTGCGGGAGCGTTCCCGTACGCCGCGGACACGTTCTTCGCCACGAGGTCAGCCCGATCCTTATCGCGCTTGGCCACCTTGGTGCGCTCGGCCGCCGTCGTCTGCGGGGTCGGCTTGAGCGTCGCCCACGTCGCCATCCCGGACACCGATGCCGGCATGGTGATGGGGCCGGACGTCGCGGCATGCGCGACCGTGGCGCTCAGAAGTGGCGTTGCAATGGCAGTGGCGGTCAGGGCAGTGGCGACCGCCATGCGGCGCGCGGACAGGAAGGAGAGTCGGGGTGTCATGCGTTTCACGATAAGCGTCGTCAGGGCATTGCTTCGGGTGTGAACGTGCCTCGCGGTCCACTGCACGAGGCGTTTCCGCAATAGGGACGGGAACTCTTTACCGAGGCTTTCCCTTGTGAGAGACAGACGCGGTCGATCAGTCGCCTTTCACCGCCGGACGCGAAGGGCTTCGCTCCCGTCCAGTAGCGCATGGGTGCCGGTGACTCTGCGCGTAGGCCCGTCGTGCGAGGTCGTTACCCTTGGCCGGCGGCATCGTCCGCTGGGTCCGTCGTGCACTCACGCCACGCTGGTCTCCGTCGAAGCGCGGTAGAAGGGTTTTCTGCACCATGGCACTCACCATCGGCATCGTCGGACTGCCCAACGTCGGCAAGTCCACCCTGTTCAACGCCCTCACCAAGAACAACGTGCTGGCGGCGAACTACCCGTTCGCGACGATCGAGCCGAACACGGGCGTCGTTGGCGTGCCTGATCCGCGGCTGGGGGTGCTGGCAGGGATCTTCGGCTCAGAGAAGATCATCCCGGCTACGGTGACGTTCGTCGACATCGCTGGCATCGTCAAGGGGGCCAGTGAGGGCGCCGGGCTCGGCAACAAGTTCCTCGCGAACATCCGCGAGTCCGACGCCATCTGCCAGGTGCTGCGGGCGTTCATCGACGACGACGTCGTCCATGTGGAGGGTCGGGTCTCACCTGCCGACGACATGGAGACGATCAACACCGAGCTGATCCTCGCCGACCTGCAGACCCTCGATAAGGCACTGCCACGGCTGCAGAAGGAGGCGCGCAATGACAAGTCACGCCAGCCGGTGCTCGAGGCAGCCGAGAAGGCGCGGGCGGCACTCGACTCCGGTCAGACCGTGTTCGCATCCGGGCTCGACATCGCACCCTTGCGCGAGTTGTTCCTGCTGACCGCCAAGCCGTTCCTTTACGTCATCAATGCCGATGAGGCGGCGCTGGCCGACGACGCGTTCAAGGCGCGCATGCGCGAGCTGGTGGCGCCGGCCGAGGCGGTGTTCCTCGACGCCAAGCTCGAGGCGGAACTCTCCGAGCTTGACGATGCCGAGGCGCTGGAGCTGCTGCAGTCGGTGGGGCAGAGTGAGAGCGGGCTCAATGCCCTGGCGCGCGTCGGCTTCGACACCCTGGGCCTTCAGACCTACCTCACCGCGGGGCCCAAGGAGGCGCGCGCGTGGACGATCCGCAAGGGCGCCACCGCGCCGGAGGCCGCGGGCGTGATCCACACCGACTTTCAGAAGGGCTTCATCAAGGCCGAGGTCGTGTCGTTCGCAGACCTTGTCGACGCCGGATCGATGGCCGAGGCCAAGGCGCGCGGCAAGGTGCGCATCGAGGGCAAGGACTACGTCATGGCCGACGGCGACGTCGTGGAGTTCCGCTTTAACGTCTGAGAGGAGACCGACGAGTATGGCAGAGAAGGCGACCGGCCCGGCCTCGTACTTCCCTTCGATCGAGAAGAAGTACGGCAAGCCGATCAGTTACTGGATGAAGCAGCTCAACGCGGTCAAGGATGGCAAGCACATGGAGCAGGTGGCCTACCTGAAGGAGAAGTTCGAGATGGGCCACGGCCACGCGAATGCGATCGTCCATGTGTACCGACAGGAGCACGGGCTCTAGGGCCGTACTCCATGGCGTTTCCTCGCATCGATGGACTGCGCGCACTCGAACTGGGTGGGCGCGGCACGGCGCTGCAGCGTGAGCTGAATGCGCTCGTGCTGGCCGGGGCCAAGACGGCAACCGCGGGACACGTCGCCGCCGACTACGCGACGCAGGACGAGGCCGTCGAGACGGTCGGCGAGGAGCAGTACCTCCTGGATGCCGACGGGTCGCCAATCGCGCGCGTGCGGTTCGTGCGGGTCGACGTCGTTCCTTTCGACGACGTGACGTGGGAGTTCGCACAGGCGGAGGGGGAGGGCTTCGTCGACATCGATGATTGGCGTGCGGCACATCGGCGCTATTGGCAGCGCGAATGTGGAGTCGAGGTCACAGGACTAGACCTCATCGCCTGCCTGTGGTTCGAGGTCGTCGAGGTGCTCGCGTGAACGACCGTCCTGACTTCGTCGTGGCCGCCGTGGTGGTCCGCGATGACGACGGGCGCGTGCTCGTGGTGCGCAAGGCGGGAACGTCGCGCTTCATGCTGCCCGGCGGGAAGATCGAGGCTGGCGAGACTCCGGCGCAGGCGGCACTGCGTGAGCTGCGCGAGGAGGTCGGGGCCGTGCTCGATCCGTCACTCCTGGCTGAGCTGGGGGATTGGACGGCACCGGCGGCCAATGAGCCAGGTCGCACGGTGCACGGCCACATCTTCACCCACCCGTGGGTCGACGGCATCGCTGCGCAGGCGGAGATCGACGAGGTGCAGTGGCTGCTGCCGTCGCAGATGGACGCACGCGATGACCTCGCACCGCTCCTGCTCACGCGCGTGCGCCCGCTGCTGTCGGACTGAGCGGACCGGCCCCTGTCACAGCGGCACCTGCCGCACCCCTAAGGTCATGGGGTGAATCGCCGCGACGACCTCCGCAATATCGCCATCATCGCCCACGTCGACCATGGCAAGACCACGCTCGTCGACGCCATGCTCTGGCAGTCCGGGGCCTTCCGCGAGAACCAGGACGTCAACGACCGCGTCATGGACTCCATGGACCTGGAGCGTGAGAAGGGCATCACGATCCTGGCGAAGAACACCTCCGTGCGGTACTCCGGCCCGGCGGCTGCCGAGGGCGGTGTCACGTTCAACATCATCGACACCCCCGGCCACGCCGATTTCGGTGGCGAGGTGGAGCGCGGTCTGGAGATGGTCGACGGTGTCGTCCTTCTCGTCGACGCCTCCGAGGGTCCGCTCCCGCAGACCCGCTTCGTCCTGCGCAAGGCTCTGAGCAAGCACCTGCCGGTGGTGCTCGTCATCAACAAGGTCGACCGCCCAGACGCGCGCATTGCTGAGGTCGTCGACGAGACGTACGAGCTCTTCCTCGACCTGGACGCCGACGACAAGCAGATCGACTTCCCGATCGTCTACACGAGCGCCAAGGCCGGACGCGCGTCGCTGGAGCGACCCGCCGACGGTGGCATGCCGGCGCAGGAGGATCTCGAGCCGCTCTTCCGCACGCTGCTGGAGACCATCCCGCCGCCGAGCTTCGACCCCGAGAAGCCGCTGCAGGCGCACGTGACCAACCTCGACGCGTCGCCCTATCTCGGTCGCCTCGCGCTGTGCCGCGTGCACCAGGGCACAATCCGCAAGGGCCAGCAGGTGGCGTGGATGCGCGGCGACGGCACCACCGAGCGGGCCAAGGTGGTCGAACTGCTCATGACCGAGGCCCTTGAGCGCGTGCCCGTGGCCGAGGCGGGGCCCGGCGACATCATCGCCGTGGCCGGCATCCCGGAGATCACCATCGGTGAGACCCTCGCCGACCCGGAGAACCCGGTGGCCCTGCCCGTCATCACCGTCGACGAGCCCAGCATCTCGATGACCATCGGCATCAACACCTCGCCGCTGGCCGGTCGCAGTGGCGGCACCAAACTCACCGCCAACCAGGTCAAGGCACGCCTGGAGTCCGAGCTGATCGGCAACGTCTCCATTCGCATGCGCGAGACCGAGCGCCCAGACGCCTGGGAGGTGCAGGGCCGCGGCGAGCTGCAACTGGCGATCCTGGTGGAGATGATGCGCCGCGAGGGCTTTGAGCTCACCGTCGGCAAGCCCCAGGTCGTCACCCGCACCATCGACGGCAAGGTGCACGAGCCGGTCGAGCGCCTCACCGTCGACATCCCCGAGGAGTACCTCGGCGTCGTCACCCAGCTCATGGCCCTGCGCAAGGGCCGACTGGAGCAGATGGTCAATCACGGCACCGGCTGGATCCGCATGGACTATCTCGTGCCGGCTCGCGGCCTGATCGGCTTCCGCACCGAGTTCCTCACCGAGACGCGCGGCACCGGACTCCTCCACCACGTCTTTGAGAAGTACGAGCCGTGGCACGGCGAACTGCGCACCCGGCCCACCGGCTCGCTCGTCGCCGATCGCACGGGTGCCACGACTGGCTTCGCCCTGGCCAACCTGCAGGATCGCGGCACCATGTTCGTGGGCCCGGGCACCGAGGTCTACGAGGGCATGATCGTGGGCGAGAACTCCCGTTCGGATGACATGGACGTCAACCCGACCAAGGAGAAGAAGCTCACCAACATGCGCGCCTCCACCGGCGACGTCCTGGTCCCGCTCATCCCGCACCGCCAGCTGTCCCTGGAGCAGGCGCTGGAGTTCTGCCGGGAGGACGAGTGCGTCGAGGTGGCGCCTCAGGCGGTCCGGATGCGCAAGGTGATCCTGGCGGGCACCGACCGGGTCAAGGCGGGGCGCCGCAAGGCCTGACCCGGCCCCTCCCGGTCGCCAGGTCACGAATTGGCGTCGCTCAGCCGGCGGCCTGCCCCGGAAGGGCTACTTGCCGGTCACTTCTGACGTAGCCTGCCGCGATATGACGGTCGCGACGGAGGCTCCCCCGACGGGGGCCACCATCCAGGGGCGCTCTCTGCGCCAGATCGTCTGGCGTCGCCTGAGGCGCGACAAGGTGGCGATGACCTGCCTGGTCATTCTCATCGTGCTCTACCTGATCGCCCTCCTGGCCCCGGTCATCTGCACCCTGCTGGGAGTCGACCCCTACAGCTTTGACTCTGCGGCGATCAGCGACAGCGGCGGCGCCCCCAATGGGGCCATGGCCGGGATCAGCGCCAAGCACCCCCTTGGAGTCGAGTGGG
This sequence comes from uncultured Bifidobacteriaceae bacterium, assembly GCA_964343995.1. GTDB lineage: Bacteria > Actinomycetota > Actinomycetes > S36-B12 > S36-B12 > JBAWXR01. The sequence goes on along the minus strand of CAYFLO010000054.1, from coordinate 2,239 downwards.
GTACCGGCCGCGACATCCTGGCCCAGCTCCTGTACGGCCTGCGTGTATCGCTACTCATCGCCACGCTGGCCACGATCGTCACGGTCGTCCTGGGCACGGTGATCGGCATCATCAGCGGCTACTCGCGCGGGGCCACCGACGCGGTCATCGGCCGGGTCATGGACCTCACCCTGGCGTTCCCGTTCCTCCTCATCGTCCTGGCACTGTCAGGAGTGCTCACCCAGCGCATCACCGATGCGGGGGTGCCCGATGGCAATCCGTCCCGCATCGTCTACCTCATCCTCGTGCTCAGCGTGTTCGGCTGGCCGTACCTCGCGCGCATCGTGCGCGGTCAGGTGCTGAGTCTGCGCGAGCGGGAATTCGTGGAGGCGTCGGTCGCCATGGGCGCGGGCACGCCGCGCATCCTGTTCAAGGAGATCCTGCCCAACCTGTGGGCCCCGATCCTGGTCTACGCGACGCTCACGCTTCCGACATACCTGGCCACCGAAGCGGTGCTGTCGTTCCTCGGCGTCGGCATCCTGCCGCCGGACACCTCCTTCGGCGCGATGCTCGCCACGTCGGTCATGTACTTCACCGTCGTTCCCAGCTACCTGCTCATCCCCGGCGTGCTGCTGGTGATCCTGGTGGTGGCCTTCAATCTTGTCGGCGACGCCGTGCGCGATGCGCTCGACCCTCGGTCGGGACGGACCGGATGAACGCGCGCCACCACATGGACTGCCAGGCGCAGTCCCCACGCACTCCGCACTCGCAGCTCTGCGGGAGCGGATCAGTCCTGTCGGGATGGCCCCGACAGGACGTTCGGGCCTCACGGTCCGGACGAATCGTCGGCGCGTAGAGCGCCGGCGCGAGGGAGGATCGATGGGTATGTCGAGGAAGGGCGCCGGCATCATCGTGATCGGCGCCGCCGCGGCGCTGGCACTGGCCGCCTGTGGCGGTGGCTCCAGCAGCGGCGGAAGTGGCGGTGGCGGTGGAGGTGGAGGCGGTGCGGAGAAGGGCGGCACCATCTACTACCTCACCAATGCGGAGCAGTTCGATCAGATCGATCCGCAGCGCGTGTACACCGGTGAGGATCTGGCCCTGTTCAACGGCACGATCTACCGCACCCTGACCGCCTACAAGTTCTCGGCGGACGCCAAGGAGGGCACCGGCCTGGTGCCGGACCTGGCCACCGACACCGGCACGACGCCGGATGGCGGCAAGACCTGGTCGTTCACCATCCGTGACGGTGCGACGTTCCAGGACGGCTCACCGGTCACCTGTGCCGACATCGCCTACGGTGTCTCCCGCACGTTCGCGACCGACATCATCACCGGTGGCCCGACCTACGCCATCTCGATGCTGGACATCCCGGACGATCCCGCGGGCGGCTCGGCCTACAAGGGCCCGTACGCCAAGACCGGCCAGGATCTCTACGACAAGGCCGTCACCTGCTCGTCCGACGGCAAGACGGTCACCTTCCACCTCAAGCGCCCGGTGCCGGACTTCAACTACACGGTCACGCTGACGGCCTTCTCGCCGGTTCCACAGAAGGCGGACACGGGTGAGAAGTACGGCGACGCTCCCGTCTCGTCGGGCCCCTACATGATCCAGTCGAACCAGACCGGCAAGGGCGGCAAGATGGTCATGGTGCGCAATCCCAAGTGGAATGCGGACTCCGACACCTACCGCGGTGCCTACCCGGACACCTGGGAGGTCGACTACGGCATCGATCCGAAGGTCATCGACCAGCGCCTCATCGCCGGTTCCGGCAATGACGCGACGGCGATCAACCTGGCGATCCAGCCGGAGCAGGACACGGTGGTGTTCCAGGATCCGGCCACCCCGCAGGCGCAGTTCAAGGGTCGCGCCATCAGCGCGTATGACCCCTACGTGCGGTACTTCGCCGTCAACACTGTGAAGGTTCCGGACCTCAAGGTCCGCCAGGCGGTGGCGGTGGCACTTGACCGTGCTGCGCTGCTGAAGAATGCCGGCGGCGACTTCGCCGGTGTCCTGGCCGACGGCGTCATCAAGCCCAGTGAGGGCCTGGACTACGCGCCGACGGGCATGTGGGACTCGATGTTCGGTGCCAAGGTGCCCGACACCGGCGACCCGGAGCTCGCCAAGAAGCTGATCGCGGAGTCGGGCAAGCCCGCTCCGACGCTCACCTTCGACTACCCGCAGAACCCGACCAACGACAAGGCCGCTGCGATCATCGTCGCGTCCGAGGCGAAGGCCGGCATCACCGTGAAGCCGAACCCGA
>CAYFLO010000053.1:0-9146 GCA_964343995.1 uncultured Bifidobacteriaceae bacterium | reverse complement strand
CCGTTCGAAGCCGGCCAGCGCTCCCCCTCCACGGCGGTCTACCGCCACGAGGTCCCCGGTGGCCAACTGTCGAACCTGCGTGCACAGGCGCAGGCACTGGGAATCGGCGACCGCTTCGCCGATGTGCTCGACGCGTACCACGACGCCGCACTGCTGCTGGGCAACCCGGTCAAGGTCACGCCGTCGAGCAAGGTCGTGGGCGATCTGGCCGTGTGGATGGTGGCCTCCGGCACCGATCGGGCCATGCTCGAGGCCGACCCGGGCCGCTTCGACCTTCCGGCTTCGGTCATCGCCTTCCTTCAAGGACAGCTCGGCATCCCGGCCGGCGGCTTCGTCGAGCCCTTCACCTCGCAGGTGCTGGCCGGCAAGGCGCCACTGGCGGAGCCGTCCATCGATGAGGCCGATCGAGCCCTCCTGGCCGACACCGCGACGCGGCGCGAGGCCCTCACCCGGCTCATGCTGCCGCCTGAAGCCGCCGCGTTCGCCGCGTCACGGCGCACCTATGGCGACATCTCGGTTCTCCCCACCCACGCCTACCTGTACGGCCTGGAGGCAGGGGTGAGCGAGATCATCGACATCGCTCCGGGCCAGCAGATGTTCGTCGAACTCGACGCCATCGGCGAGCTCGACGACACCGGGCGCCGCAGCGTTCACCTGCGCGCCAACGGCCAGCCGGTGGCGCTGCGCGTCATCGACGAGCGAGCGCCGCGCACCGCGCGCAAGCAGCCCAAGGCCGATCCGAGCAACCCCCTGCACCTGGCGGCATCGGTGCCCGGCATCGTCACCGTGCAGGCGCGCGTGGGCGAGGTCGTGCGTGCTGGCGACCGGGTCGCCGTTATCGAGGCGATGAAGATGGAGTCGGCCGTCACCGCCACGCAGGGCGGACGTGTCGAGGCCATCCACGTCACCGACAAGTCGACCGTCGAGACCGGCGACCTCGTCATCACGCTCGCGTCGGAGTGACCACGCGTGGCTCGCTCGCGAGTTGCTCGTCAGGCGATGACGCGTCCCACGCCGCTGAAGCGTGAGCCGTACCAGGGCCCCAGGAAGTCGATGATCTGAACGCCCGCACTCGGGTTGCTCGCGCTCACCATCTTGCCGTTGCCGATGTACATGGCCACGTGGTGAGCGCCCCGCCCGAAGTAGAAGACCAGATCACCGGGCTTGATCTGGCTCACCGGCACCCGCACGGTCTGCCGGTACTGCGTGTACGACAGGTGGGCCAGCGAGACGCCGGCGTGCTTCCACGCGGCCATGGTGAGCCCGGAGCAGTCGAAGGTGCTCGGGCCGGCGGTGGCGGCCACATAGCGGTGGCCGACCATCGAGATCGCGTAGCGCAGGGCGGCCTGCGCACGCGGACTCACGCCGGGGAAGTTCGCCGGCTTCGAGGCGTGGGCCGCCGCCTTGGCGGCGGCGATGCGCTGCTGCTCGCGCTGCTTGGCCTCCAGGGCGGCCAGTCGACGACGTTCCGCGGCCTGCAGCGATGCCAGCACCGCCTGTGCGGCCGCAAGCTGCTTGTCGACCTGGGAGAGTGCCGACGCCTTGGCATCGCTGGCCGCCTTGGCCTGCTTCTCCTTGTCGGCGATCTCGGCATCGGTCTGCGCGAGGCGAAGGCGGGCCGTCTGCACCCGGCGCAGCGCCGCCACCTGGCTGGCCTGCAGCCGCCCGAGCACCGCTGCCTGCGACAGGAACTGCACCGGATCGTCGGACAGCAGGACCTGCAGCCCAGGATCGAAGGTGCCGTTCATGTAGGCCGTGCGGGCGATCTGCGACAGCGCGGCCGTCTGCGACGCGAGGTCACGCTTCTGCTGGCGCTCTCGATCACGCACCGAGGCGAGCTTGGCCGAGATGTCGTCGAGGGTGATCTGGGCGGCGTTGGCCTGCTCCGTGGCGGCCTCGGCCTGCATCTGCAGGTCCTCCACCTGGCGCTGGACCTGGCGGATATCGCGGGTGGGGCGGGGCGCGGCCTGCGCCGGAGCCACCACCAGCCCACTGACGAGAGTCACGGAGAGGACGGCCACCACGAGGCCGGAGAGACGCGCGACCACGCGTCGCACCGGGCTGCCCGTCACCTCACCACGATACGTGACCGGGCGGCCTGCCCCCGGCAGGAGCCGCCCTAGCAGGTCCAGCGGCCCCCCGCCCAGTGCTTGGCACCGGAGCCGGTGTACTTCCAGTTCATGACGGTGCTGAACAGGGCGTCCTGCCAGTAGCGCGTCCACCGGTCGAAGGGGGTGGTGCGGAGCTGCGCCATGAGCGCCTGGGCCCGGGCTGAGCCGAGCAACTGCTCATGCTCGGGCAGCATCATCCAGGTGGCACCGCGGGCGAGCTCAGGCGACACCTGATACGCGCCGCGGTACTTGCCGGTGTGATTGACCGAGAAGTAGTGGCCCTCACTCTCCCGGCGCACGATGCACAGGCGCTTGGGCTCGATGGCCGATCGGTAGAAGCGGCCGCGATACAGACTCGGCTCGATGCCGCTCTTGTCCAGGGCTTGCGGTGACCCCAGGGTGAAGGCCGCGAACTGGGCCTGCTCGGTGGTGCGCACAGCGGCCAGCGTGGCCGCCTGGGCGATGGCGGGGGTGGCGATATCGGGGACCGCGGCGCCCGGGACGGCGAGGTCGGGGACGGCGAGGTCGGGAACGGCCACGGCGGGTTCCACGGCGGGAGCCACCTCCGGTACTCCGGCAGCGATGCCCATCTGGGCCGGCACCGGGGAGATGGCCTGCGGCCCGGTCGCGGAGGCGCCCGTGGCGACGGCCACCAGGGCCGACGTCGCCGCCAGGGCGCTGGCTGACGCCAGGGCGAGCCGTCGCGCCAGGCGGGTTCCTGCCAGGGACGTGCCGTGCATGAGTGCGCTTTCCCCCCTCACCCGGTCGGGTGACGGGAGGCGCTCCGGGTCATCAGCGGGGGCGGCCTTGGTCTGCCGCTTCCGCCTCGCCAGGTCCTGGGTCCGACGCCGAGTCGCACGGCGGCCGGGAGCTCCCAGGTCCTCCGGGTCCTGCGGGCCCGGTGGAGCACCATCAGTGGCTGCAGGGGAAGGCCACCGGGCATCGACGCTAGGCAGATCGCCGGGATCGGGGGAATCGGGGCTGTGGAGGACACGCCCATCCAGCGCAGAGAAATGTCCCTTTTGCGTGAATCTCCGTGTGACCCGCGCCACGGTGACCCCGTGGGCAGGTCACCCGAAGGTGTGACATACCTCAACGGCCCGAAAGAACTATCAGCGGGTGGTTGACCCCGCGGATCACTCCTGGGGCAGGCGCACCCGGATGTGGCCTCCGGGTCCGGGCTCGGCCCAGGCCAGTCCCCCGTGCGCCACCGCCACCGACGCGACGATCGCCAGACCCAGGCCGCTGCCCCCGGAGTCGCGCTCCCGAGCCTCATTCAGGCGCACGAAGCGCTCGAACACGCGCTCGCAATCACGGGGGCTCAGGCCGGCGCCATCGTCGTCGACGCTCAGCAGCACCGAACGCCCGTGGGCACCCTCCTCCCCCGTGAGGCTGATGTGCACGGCGGTGCTGGCATGCCTAACGGCATTGGCCAGGAGGTTGTCCAGGAGGCTGCGCAGGGCGGCACCGTCACCGCTGACCGTGACCGGCACGGTGTCGGCCGCAACGGACACCTCCGGCCGGACCCGCTGGACCGACGCGACCGCCTCACGCACGACCGCATCGAGCGCGACCGGCTCGAAGTGGGACCGCGTCTCCATGGCGTCCGAGCGGGCGAGCGTGAGCAGTTCCTGGACGAGGGCCTCAAGCCGGTCAAGATCCTGCAGGGCCTCGTCGAGGGCGGCCCGGACCTCCTCCTGCGTGCCGCCCTCCCCGAACTCCAGCGAGACCCGCATCGTCGTCAGAGGCGTGCGCAGTTCGTGCCCGGCGTCGGCGATGAACTGCCGGGTGCTTCGTGACTTCTGATGCAGCTCCGCCAGCAGGGCGTTGAGGGTCGTACCCAGATCCTCGACCTCATCGCCGGTGGCATCGACGCGCAGGACCATGTCGTCGGTGGCCGCGAGCGACTCGGCCTGGGACCGCAGGCTTTCCACCGACGTAAGTGCGCGCCCGACCGCCCACCACACGGCCACGCAGACACCTGCCACGGTGAGCGGGAGCACGATGAGCAGGGCCAGCAGGACCAGCGACTGCGACCGCTGCACCGGCTCCTGGCTCAGCACGGCGCACACGGACATGTCGCTTCGCGCGAGAGGGCGATACTCGCGGAACACCGGCTCTGTGCCATGTCCGACGTCGACGACGGTCTCGGTCACGGAGGCGGTGTCGGGAAGGGGGCGCGGGCACAGCGTGGCGGTTGTCGGAACCCCGGGGGTCGCGCCCAGAACCGAGCCGTCCCGGGAGACGACCTGCAGCAGCACCGGGTTGGGCAGCTGCGAGGTGCCCAGGTCCAGATCCCCGGCCGCGCCTACCTCCTTGACCTGCTCGGCGACATCGGAGACCCGCTGCGCCAGGACCTCACGCTGGGACGACGCGGCCTGCCGCGTCACCAGGGTGAGCATGGCCATGCCCAGGACGAGGCCGGAGATGGTGATGGCGATCGCGGTGGCCACGACTGCTCGGCCCCTCACCGATCGAGGCCACAGGGTGCGGCTCGGCCTCGTCGTCACCCGCCGATTGTCGCCCCTGGGGCTCACGTCGTCGGCTCGACCAGCCGATAGCCCACATTGCGCACGGTCTGGACCCAGGCGGCCCCGATCTTCTTACGCAGCTGCAGCACGCACACCTCGACAGCATTGGGATCCAGCCCCGGCTCCTGCCAGACCTCTTCCAGCAGTTCGGATTTGCTCACCGCCTGGTCGATCCGCTCGGCGAGGTAGACGAGCACGGCGAACTCACGTGCGGTGAGGACGATCTCGGTGTCGTCGATCCAGCAGCGGTGCCGACGCGGCTCGATGCGCATGCGGCCGACGGTGAGCACGGGGGCGACGTCGGGGCGACGGCGCAGCAGCGCGCTCATACGCGCCAGGAGCACCACCGTGCTGAAGGGCTTGGTGACGTAGTCGTCCGCGCCGAGGTCGAAGGCATCGGCCTCGTCGTACTCCCCGTCCTTCGCGGTGAGCATGAGCACGGGGGTGGTGACCCCGTCCTTGCGCAGGGCCTCCAGGACCTTGTAACCGGACATCCCCGGCAGCATGAGGTCCAGCAGGATGATGTCGAAGCCACCGGTGCGGGCCCGCTGGTAGGCGGCGTCACCGTCGTGGACGGCGACCGCGTCGTAGCCGCGGCGGTTCAGGCCCTGGCGCAGGGCCTCGGCCAGGCGGACCTCGTCATCGACGACGAGCACACGGGGGCGGGAGGTCATGAGGCCACTGTGCCGTCCCGGCTGGCCCCCACCCATCGGACCTCAGGCTCACCTCAGGTATTTAGGTGCGTCGACCCCGTGAAAGGAGTCGGTCCAGGCCCCAGAAGATGAGCCCGAGGATGATGCCCAGCACCAGGACGAAGAAGCAGTTGATGAGCGCCTGACCCATGCCCATGTTGGCCGCATTCATGAATCCGTACGGGTAGGCGCCAATGACGGCACCGCGCAGGAACGTGTAGACGAGCCAGACAATCGGGATGATCAACGCGGAGAACACGGTGCCGATCCGGAACCAGCCGCGCGGACCCCAGATGAGGAAGGTGAGGACCGTGAGGATCGGCACGATGTAGTGCACCAGGGAGTTCGAGACGTACTCCCAGCCACGCAGGTGCGCGCCAGGGCCGAGCACGAGGGCGTAGACCAGGCCGGTGACCGAGATCATCACCAGGGTGTCCATGCGCAGCGTGCGCCACAGGCGCGTCGGGCGCGCACCGCCGAACACGATCGACAGGAGCACCACGGCGACCACGACATTGCTGAGCTCAGTGAAGTAGCTCGCCGTGTCGAAGATGCGCCCGAGGAAACCGGCGAGGCCATCGGTGTTGGCACCCATGCTGTGCGCGGGGATCGGCGGCTCCGGTGGATAGGCGTTGACCGCAGCCAGGATGAAGGAGATGAGCACGCCCAGCGCCGCGAGGGCACCGGTGATCCCCAGGGCCCATCGGGCCGGCGTCGACAGCGTGGTGTTCGGCACACGCGCAGAGTAGGACCGCTATGGCCTTCGCGGACGGATTTCGCCGCGCCACGACGCGACGATGGCGCCTGCCCTAGAGGGCGGCCGAGCCGTGCTCGCCCGTGCGCACCCGCACGACGGCATCGACGGGGATGACCCACACCTTTCCGTCACCGATCTTGCCCGTACGGGCACCGGCAATGATCGCCTCGACGACCGCGTCGACCTGCTCGTCGTCGACAAGCACCTCGATGCGCACCTTGGGCACGAGGTCGACGGTGTACTCCGCACCGCGGTAGACCTCGACGTGCCCACGCTGACGGCCGAAGCCGCTGGCCTCAGAGACGGTGAGGCCCTCAATGCCGACCTGGTGGAGTGCCTGCTTGACCTCCTCCAGCCGGAACGGCTTGATGACGGCGGTGACGAGTTTCATCACTCCTCCTCGTGCGATGCGGACGATCGGCGCAGTGCGCCCAGGGGATGCGATCCGGACAGCAGTCCGCCACCGGCAACACCGGCAAGGTCGTAGGCACTCTCGGCGTGCTGGGTGGTGTCGAGCCCGGTGACCTCGTCATCGGGGGACGCGCGGAAGCCGATGGTCCGCGAGATGACGGTGGCGATCACCCAGGTGGCGCAGAAGGCGAAGGCCGCCATCCCCAGGGAGGCAAGGAGTTGTCGCCCCATGAGCCCGAATCCACCGCCGAAGAACAGGCCGTTCGCGCCGGCGGGATTGACTGCGACGGCGGCGAGCAGGCCGATGGCGATCATGCCGACGAAGCCGCCGACGCCGTGGACGCCGACGACATCAAGGGAGTCGTCGAAGCCCAGGCGGTACTTCTGGCTCACCGCCCACGCGCACACGACACCGGCGACCAGACCGATCGCCACCGCGCCCAGGGGGCTGACGTAGCCGCAGGCCGGAGTGATCGCGACGGCACCCGCCACCGCGCCCGAGGCGATGCCGAGCGTGGTCGCTTTGCCGTCGCGAAGTTTCTCGTAGGCGACCCAGGACAGCGCGGCGATGGCCGTGGCGATCTGGGTGTTGATCATCGCCGTAGCGGCGACGCCGTTGACGGCAAGAGCCGATCCGGCGTTGAAGCCGAACCAGCCGAACCACAGAAGCCCGGCGCCCAGGAGGACGAACGGAAGGCTGTGCGGACGCATCGGGTCCTTGCGGAAGCCGATGCGACGTCCAACCACCAGGGCCAGGGCGAGGGCCGAGGCACCAGAGTTGATCTCGACCGCGGTTCCGCCGGCGAAGTCCAGGGCGCCCAGTCGGTCGCTGATCCAGCCGCCCGAGCCGCCCTGCAGCGCGAATGCCCAGTGCGCTGCCGGCACATAGACCAGCAGGCACCACGCCGCCGCGAACACGATCCACGCCAGGTACTTGGTGCGGTCGGCGATGGCACCGGAGAGCAGGGCCGTGGTGACGATGGCGAACGCGAGTTGGAACATGGCGAAAGCAAGAAGGGGGATGTGGTGACCGGGCGGACCCACGACCATGTCGGTGGTGCCGGTGAGGCCGAACTCGCGCAGGTCACCGATGAGACCCCAGCCGGAGTCGGTGCCGAAGGCCAGGGAGTAGCCCACGGTGACCCACACGATCGTGACGACACCCAGGGCCGTGAAGCTCATCATGATCATGTTCAAGGCGCTCTTGGAGCGCACCATGCCGCCGTAGAACAGGGCCAGCCCCGGCGTCATGAGCAGCACGAGTGCGGCGGACACCAGCACCCACACGGTGTCGGCGGCGTTGATGGTGTCCATGGCCCTCCGGTCACACCGGCCCGGTCGGTCGGGCCGCTCACTCGGCGCCGGACGCTACCCTGTCGTGGCGGCCGACCTCCGGCCGGGCGGAGGGAGTCTTTCGTGGGCGTCATTGCGTTCATCATCGGCGCCGCGATCTTTGGCGCCCTGGCCATCGGACTGGGCGTCAAATTCTTCAACACGTCCGTCTCGGAGGAGGAGCACCAGAAGGGCTGGGACAAGGAGGAGTGACCTCCGTCCGCGAGCACCCGACTGCGCTTCGGCGCGTCTTGGTGGCCGTCGCCGTGGTCGTTGCGGGTCTCCTCGCCCCTAGCCTCGCCCAGGCCGCTCCGCAGCCGACGCCTCCGGTGGAGGCTGTCATCGACGCCGGTGGCCAGCGTCAGTGGATCTCCTGCGCGGGCACCGGCTCGCCCACCGTTGTGATCTCCTCCGGGCTGGGTGCCTCGCACTCGATGTGGAGCCGCGTGCTCCCGCAGCTGCGCCGGATCACCCGCGTGTGCATCACCGACCGGCCGGGCCTGGGCAGCAGTCCTCCTCGCACGGGCGCGATGACGACCGATGCCGGCCAGCATGCGCGCGAACTGCGTGCGGTGCTCGATGCCGCCGGCGAGCACGGGCCCTACCTGCTTGTGGGGCACTCGTATGCCGGGCTCGTCGTGCGCGCGTTCGCCGCGCAGGCGCCGTCGGACGTGGCCGGGATGCTCCTGGTCGACGCGTGCTGGCCGGGGATCCACCGGGACTTCCTGCCCAGCTACCGCAGCCCGTGGCACGAGGGCGGAACGCTCATCGACATGGCGGTCAGTGAGACCGCCGATGCTGGTGGCCCTGACCTCGGCAGCCGTCCCCTCATCGTGCTGGCGGCCGGTGATCCGTCGAAGGACACCTCTGCTGCGGATCGCGCGTGGTTCGCCCACCAGGCGCAGGCGGCGACACTCTCAACGAAGGGGCAACTGCGGTTCGCGCGGCACAGCGGACACGTGATCCAGCAGGACCGTCCGCGCCAGGTGATCGATGCGGTGCGCGACCTGGTCGCGCTGGTGCGCGCCGAGCAGCGCACCAGCTGAGGTCAGCCGCCGGACTTGCGGCGGAACTCCCGCTTGCCGCCGGCGCGCGAGCCGCCGGACTTTGCCTTGGCGCTGTCGCCCGACGTGCCGGCCGAGCCGAAGCCCGATCGGTTCTTCTTGGCCTCCAGGGCCGCGAGCATCTTGGCCTTCTGCGGATCGACCTCGGGGGTCGCCTTGTCGTCTGCCACGGGAGCAGTCTGTCAGAGGGCATGATGAGCGCATGCGAACGACGGGGCGGCGCATTCTCACCGTGGCGGGGCCACTGG
>CAYFLO010000052.1:3583-9182 GCA_964343995.1 uncultured Bifidobacteriaceae bacterium | reverse complement strand
TGGCGACCCCGTACAGCGCTCCGGCGATCGGCACCGCCACGAGGGCGCCCAGGATGCCCAGGGTGATGCTGCCGGCAGCAATGGCGAACACGATCGCCAGGGGATGAAGGTTGACCGCCTTGCCCATGACCAGGGGCTGCAGGACGTCACCGTCGAAGGAGCCGACCACGATGGTGAGCAGGACGACGAGCACCGCGATGATGATGCCGCGCTCGGCCAGGGCGACGATGGCGGCGAAGAAGGTTGCGACCGGTGCCCCGATGACGGGAATGAAGGCGCCGAGGAAGACGACGGCGGCCAAAGCGGGGGCGAGGGGCACCTGCATGATCGCCAGGCCGATCCACACCAGGATCGCGTCGCACAGCGCCACGATGACGATGCCGCGGGCGTAGCCGGAGATCGAGTCCCAGGCAATGCGCCCGGCGGTGTCGACGGTGGGGGCGATGGGCTTGGGCATCCAGCGAATGACCCAGGACCAGATCGACAGGGGCGACAGCATGAAGAAGATGACACCGAAGATGAACACCGATCCGGCGATGATGAGGGTGCCGAGGGAACCGAGAGCGCCCAGGGCATCGCCCAGCAGCCCGCCGGCCACGTGCTTGCCGACCGTCTGGGCCTGACTCAGCAGGCTGTTGACGGAGTCCAGGCTCATGCCGAGAGGGCCGGTCTGAAGCCAGGTCTCGATGTCGGAGATACCGGTGTTGATCGCATCGACGAACTTGGGACCCTCATTGATGACGGCGCGCACGACGATGTACATGATCAGGACGATCCCGGCCATGATGACCAGTAGCGACAGGATCATGGCGATGACCTTGGGCATGATCTTGGCCAGCAGGTTCATGATCGGGCCGGCCCAGGCCGTGACCAGCATGGCGAAGAACAGGGCGAAGACGACGGGCAGGATCTTGCCCATCACCAGGCCGAGGAGCACCAGGCCGGCGATGAGGACCAGCACCCGCCAGGTGATGCCGGCAGCGAGCTTCAGGGTGCCCGGCACGCCCGGGGTGGGGTCAGGGGTGCTCATGCGTCGAGATTATGCGCTGCGCGCTCGCCGATGTCGGGAACAGTGATCTCGTCATCGGAGGCACGGGCCACCACGTAGGTGCTGTCCTGGAGGAACCGCACGGTGAAGTAGCCGCCAGGGGCCACGTAGGTGGCGGCATCGCCGGGGGCCAGCTCGGTGCCGTCGACGGCGATTCGGCCGCTGACGACGTAGGTCACCGAGCCCTTGGAGTACCCGTGGGCGGGAACCACATCACCGGCGCGGCCGTGGACGATGGTGAGCATGGCGCCATCGGTGCGCAGGCGGGTGACCTCGGAGCCGAGCACATTGCGTTCGTAGGCCATGGCCCCGGAGGTGACCGGTGTGAGCGTGCCCATGGATTCCTCCCGTTGACTGCCCACGCTCCGGTGGTCAGGAGCGCGGCCGCGGTGAATCTAGTCGATGCGGACGGAACCGTGAGGCGTGGCGAACCAGACGGCGCGAAGGCCCGGGTCGTCCCCCTCGACCCACTCCACGGCGATGCCATCCAGGGGGACGTCGGGGGAGGCGCCAAGGTAGTCACAGACCGTGGCCGGGTCGCCGCAGATCTCCACTCGCTCGATCGTGACCGCGCCTCCGCCGGACGACGGATGGTCGGCGGCGGGGCTGATCCACTCGACGAAGAAGGGAAGCTGCGGGTCGGCCATGACATCAAGGACGCCGATCTGCTTCCAGGAGAGCTCATGCCCGTCCGGGCGAACGCGCCGTCCCGCACGTGACTCGCGGCCCAGGCGCTGTTCCACGGGCGCGACGTCGTCGACGGAGACCACCCAGCTCATCCAGCCGCCGCCATCGTCGGCACGCTGCGCGACGGCGCGGCCGAAGGGTGCCTTCTCGGCGGCCGGGTGATCCAGCGCTGTGACGACCTCGACGTAGCAGCCGCCGCCCAGGGGCAGGACGAAGTTGCGGGTTCCGAAGGACGGGTGCCGGCCACCGTCCTGGAATGCCGCACCGAGGTCGGCGCCGAGGCGCTGGATGACATCGGCGAGCTCCGCGGTGGTGCAGGCGTACGAGACGTGGTCGAGCCGCATGGCGTCATCCTGCCCAATGCCCTTTCGGGGCCGTCAGGTGCCCCCCGTCCGGGGTCCGATGTGGCAGGCTCGGCGCGTGGCCGAGCAGAAGCTAGACAAGAAAAAATCCATCATCCTGGGCGTTGTCGGCCTGGTCTTCATCGTTCTGATCTTCTGGAAGGTCATCCCGCAGATCGGCAGCTACTCCCAAGCGTGGGATGCCCTCCAGGCCATGGGTATCCCGGCGATGATCGCGGTCGGCGCCGCGGTCGTGCTGTATCTGGTGGCCTACGGCTTTCCGTTCATGGCGGCCACTCCCGGTCTGAAGTTCTGGCGGTCGGAGCAGATCAACCAGGCGGCCTTCGCCATCAGCAATGGTGTTCCCGCGGGTGGAGCCGTGGGCCTTGCGGTGCAGTACGGAATGCTCTCGTCCTTCGGCATCGCTCCGGCAACCTCGACCGCCGCGATCACGGCGGTCGGAATCTGGAGCACGTTCATCAGCCTGGGCTTCCCGATCCTGGGCGTCGTGGCGCTGGCGACCACGGGCACGGCGAATTCCTATACCGGACTTGCCCTTCTGGGTCTGGGCATCCTCATCGTCGTGGTCGTCGGCTTCGTCCTCATCATGCGCTCGCCCAAGCTCGCCGCAGGAGTGGGCCGCCTGGGCAACGCGATCGTGCACCCGCTGGGCCGCTTCATCCACTCCCTGCGCAAGGTCGATCTGGTGCCGGCGCTGCTGCACTTCCGGGAGTCGGTCTACGAGGTGCTCAAGCGTCGCTGGGCCGCCCTCACCGCCGCCCAGATCGGCGTCGCGATCACCCAGTTCCTCATCCTGTACATCGCGCTGCGGGGCGTGCAGGGGTGGGACAAGCCCGGCACGTCGATCATCGCGGCCTTCGCGGCCTTCGGCATCAGCCAGATCATGCTCATGGTGCCGCTCACCCCCGGTGGGCTCGGCACCGTCGACGCACTCATGATCAGCATCCTGGTGAGCGTCGGAGCGTCGTCGGGGGCCGCAACAGCGGCTGACCTGGTGTGGCGTGCGGCGTCCTACGTTCCGCAGATCGTCATCGGCATCCTTGCCCTGATCGCCTGGTACCGGCAGGCCGGACGCACCTTCGCTGCGTCCAAGGCGCCGCAGACGCCCGGCTCCGGATCCACCGCACCCGCGGCCTGACGTCGCGCACCCGCCGCAGGCAGTTCGGGAACGTCGCGCGCCCGGCGTGTCGTGCGGGCCTGCCTACCGCTCCGGCCTACTGTTCGGGTGTCTGGTCGCCGCGGGAGGGGAAGCCTTCGGCGACCAGACCCATGTCCGGCCACAGTCATGGTCCGCGGTGCACAGTCTCATGATCGCGTGGTGACGCGAACCTTCGTGTCGACCAGCGTTCGGACATGCAGCCGCCGGCCATCAGCCTTGCCTCACCCGCGGCCCTCGTGGCCAGCCTTCCATTCCTCGTCGGGTTCCCGCCCGCGGAGAGCCTGGTGCTTCTGTGGATGCGACGCGGCACCCTGCGCCTGACCCAGCGCGCCGACCTTCCGCGCCGCCTGACGGACGAGGCCGTCGGGGCGCTGATGGCGCACCCCGCGGTACGCACCGTTGACGAACTCATCGCCGTGGTCGTGAGCACTCAGGCCGATGCGGGGGAGGTCGGGCATCGGGTCGAGCACGCCGCCCATGCCCGCGGGATTGTCGTGCGCGACGTTCTGGCCAGTCGCGACGGCCACTGGTGGAGCGTGGCCTGTTCGGAACCGGGCTGCCCGTGCGCGGTCCCGTCTCCGATCCCGCCGGAGGTGCTCACGGCGGTCGCGGCGGAGTTCGCCTATGCGGGGGTCGCCCCCGTTGAGGATCGACCGGCGATGGTTGCTGAGGTTGCACCGGAGCCCTGCGCCGTCCTCGACCGTGCCACGCGCCGACGCGGGATTGCGATGCCGGAGACGACGCGAGCGCGCGAAGCCTGGCGGGACCGCTGCATCGATGCCCTCCGTCGCGTCCTGGCCGGCTCGACCGATCTGCGCGATCGCGCGCTGACCTGTCGGGGACTGACGGACGTCCGCGTGCGAGACGTGGTGCTGTGGGATCTGGCGCAGATGGACGATGTCGCACTGCGCAGGGCGGTTCCCGTTCTGCAACGACTGGTGCGCGAGGCACCACCGGAGGTTGTTGCTCCTGTGGGCACGTGTGCCGCCATCGCGGCGTGGTTGCTGGGTGACGGAGCCCGTGCCGCCATCGCGCTGCACCGTGTGCAGGAGGGCGATCCGACCTACACCCTGGCGGCCCTGCTGGCCCGCACCGTCGAAGGCGGGGTGTCCCCCGACCTGTGGCGAGCGACCATGGCGTCGATCGGGCTGCAGGAATGCCGGCACGGGACGCCGCCGCAGGAAGCCCCCCACGTTGTCTCCGTCGGCGGTCATCGCCTATAGTTCAACGCAGGTCAAGAGTTCCCGCGTCAAGCTCCGGCTTGCGGGACGGCAACCCTCCACCGCGGTGGGGTGCTCCGGATGAAGACCGGGCCCTTCGGGGCAAGCGCGGGTCTTGCACAGGGCAAGGCCCCGAACGACGAGATGAGGCCTCATGTCCTGTTGTCGAATGCCCCTCGCCTGACGCCCGGGCTTCACGCCCGCCGCTGACGGCACTCCCGCTGCACGACCACGCCGCCCTGCGGCGTCCTTTCCGTATCCCCATACCCCCGGGCGACCACCGCCCACCTGACTCAAGGAGAAGACAATGAGCACCACCTGGTCATTCGAGACCAAGCAGATCCACGCCGGCCAGACCCCGGACGCGGCCACCCACGCGCGGGCCCTGCCGATCTACCAGACCACGTCGTACACCTTCAACGACACCACGCACGCCGCGAACCTGTTCGCCCTGAAGGAGCTCGGCAACATCTACACCCGCATCATGAACCCGACGCAGGCGACCGTCGAGGAGCGCATCGCCGCCCTCGAGGGTGGCGTGGCGGCCCTCCTGGTCTCCAGCGGCCAGGCGGCCGAGACCCTGGCGATCCTCAATATCGCCGAGGCGGGCGACCACATCGTGTCGAGCCCGAGCCTGTACGGCGGCACCTACAACCTCCTGCACTACACGCTGCCCAAGCTGGGCATCACGACCACCTTCGTGGAGAACCCGGACGATCCGGAGTCGTGGCGGGCCGCCGTGCGTCCCAACACCAAGCTCTTCTTCGGTGAGTCGATCGCCAACCCCAAGAACGACATCCTGGACATCGAGGCGGTTGCCAAGGTGGCCCACGAGGTCGGCGTTCCGCTCGTCATCGACAACACCGTGGCCACGCCGTACCTCGTTCGGCCGCTGGAGTGGGGTGCCGACGTGGTCGTGCATTCGGCGACCAAGTACATCGGGGGTCACGGCACGGCGATTGCCGGTGTCATCGTCGACGCCGGAAGCTTCGACTACGCCCAGTACCCGGATCGCTTCCCCAACTACAACCAGCCCGATCCGAGCTACCACGGCCTGGTGTACGCCCGCGATCTCGGCGTGGGCTCGGCATTCGGCGCCAACCTGTCGTTCATCCTCAAGGCG
>CAYFLO010000052.1:3251-3573 GCA_964343995.1 uncultured Bifidobacteriaceae bacterium | reverse complement strand
CCTGGGTGCGGCGGTGGCCCCCTTAAATGCCTGGCTTATCGCTCAGGGGCTGGAGACGCTGTCCCTGCGCATCGAGCGGCACGTGCAGAACGCCCAGGCGGTCGCCGCATTCCTGGCGAAGCACGACGATGTCATCACGGTCAATTACGCAGGCCTGCCCACCAGTCCCTGGTACGAGCTCGGGCGCAAGTACGCGCCGCAGGGCACGGGTGCGGTGCTCAGCTTCGAGATCAAGGGCGGCCTGGAGGCCGGCCGCAAGTTCGTCGAGGGCCTGCAGCTGCACAGCCACGTGGCCAACATCGGCGACGTGCGCAGCCTGGTG
>CAYFLO010000052.1:0-3241 GCA_964343995.1 uncultured Bifidobacteriaceae bacterium | reverse complement strand
ACCCCCGGCCTTGTCCGCCTGGCGGTGGGCCTGGAGAACATCAACGACATCCTGGCCGACCTTGAGGCCGGGTTCGCTGCGGCGAAGCAGTAGTCGGCTTACGAGCCATGTACGGTCCGCTGTCCTACGAGGGTCCTGCTCCCGCCACCGGTGCGTGGCGGGAGCAGGACCCCGTCGGATCGCGGCAGTTCGTGGACCTGGGTCCCTTCACTACCGAGCACGGCGACGTGCTGCCGAATGTGCGGGTGGCCTACGAGACCTGGGGCACCCTGGATTCTGATGGCGGCAACGCGGTCTACATCGCGCATGCGCTGACTGGGGACTCCCACGTCACCGGCCCCGCGGGTGAGGGCCACGCGACCGGCGGCTGGTGGGACCAGCTCGTCGGTCCCGGCCGCCCCATCGACACGGACCGCTTTTTCGTCGTGTGCGCCAATGTGCTGGGCGGGTGCCAGGGGACCACGGGGCCGTCGTCCCTGGCGCCGGACGGGCGGCCGTGGGGGAGTCGCTTCCCGGTGGTGACCGTGGGTGACATGGTCACGGTCGAGCAGCGTCTCACCGATGCCCTGGGGATCCGGCGCTGGGCACTCATGCTGGGGCCGTCCCTGGGCGGCATGCGTGTCCTGGAGTGGATGGTGCGCGATCCCGAGCGCGCCGGCAGCGGTCTGGTCCTCGGTTCGACCGCGGCCGTGACCGCTGACCAGATCGGAACCCACGCGATCCAGATCGACGCCATCACCTCCGACCCGGCATTCCGCGGGGGCGACTACTACGACGCCGCGCCCGGGGAGGGTCCGCACGTGGGGATGGGGCTGGCCCGACGCATCGCGCACCTCACCTACCGAAGTGAGGGCGAGTTGGCCTCGCGGTTCGGCCGAGATGCGCAGGACGGTGAGGATCCCCAGAGCGGCGGACGTTTCGCCGTCGAGTCCTACCTCGATCATCACGCCGACAAGCTGAGTCGACGCTTCGATGCCAACACCTACATCGCGCTCACACGGGCCATGAGTCTGTTCGACGTGGGCCGTGGACGCGGCGGCGTCGCGGCGGCTCTGGGGTCAGTGCACCAGCCGCTCACCGTGGTGGGGATCGACACTGATCGGCTCTTCCCCCTGCGACTGCAGCGCGAGTTGGTCGAGCTGACGCCGGGAGCGGACTCGCTGCACGTCCTCACGTCGCCCTACGGTCACGACGGGTTCCTCGTGGAGGATGCCCAGGTCGGGGCGTTCGTCGCCCACGCCCTGTCCCGCCTGCCGTAGGTGCGGCGGAGCCTGTCCACAGGACGACAGGCCGCCCTGGTGGGCAGTGCACTCACCGACCTAGCGTGCCCGGGTGCGTCGCGCCCTGTTCTGCCTGCTCGTGGCCGGCGTGCTGGTCACGGCAGGGGGCGCATTCGCGCAGGGGGTTCGGGCACCCCTGGCCAGGGCTGACATCGGTGTGTCCGGCGACGACGCCAGCGACACCTTCACCGGTCAGGGTGGCCTGCTGCTGCCGGCGACCGTGACGACGGTGGATCGCGCCCATGCGGCCGGATGCACCGGATGCGCCTGGTGGGTGGGGGATCCGTGCCAGACGCCCTATGGGATGGCGTTCGGCGGCTGCAGCACGGGGTCCACCACCTGTGCGGCGGACTCGCGCCTTCGACGGGTGTGGTGGCGCGAGCCGGGAGCGCAGTGGAGTGACCTCGGTGCGTCGTGCGTGGGCGGTGGCGTCCCGCTCACCCAGGCGCATGCGCAGACCCTTGCCCGCGACGCATTCGTGGCGGCCGTACCGGCGCTGGCTCCGGTGGCGCAGCCGGCGAGGGGGGCGGTGACGCAGATTCCGGTGGGATTCACGACCGGTCAGGAGTCATCGATCATCGATCACGACGTCACGCTCGCCGGGCACCGCGTGCATCTCACGGCACAGGCCTCCTGGACCTGGGAGTTCGGCGACGGGGCTCGGCTGCAGACAGACGTCGCCGGTGCGCCCTGGCCCGCCCTGAGTGTCCGGCACGCCTATCGCCGCGATGGAGTGATGCGGATCGTCGTGCGAGCGACCTGGATCGGCCAGTTCACCGTTGACGGGCTGGGTCCCTTCCCCGTGCGGGAGCCGGTTGCCCAGGAGGGTGGGCTCACGATGCACATCGGCCAGGGGCGAGGGGTTCTCGTGCCCTCCACCGACCCGGGGCGGGGCTGACCTCGCGGGCATGGCACAATCCGATCTGCCCGTTCGCAAGCCCGATGGCTTGACACGGGCTTTGTGCATGGACTCCCTCGACGAAAGAGGCCCCTTGGCTGCCAAGACCGCGCCCGCCCGCGGCAAGACCCCTGCCGTGAAGAAGGCGGTCGCCAAGAAGGCTCCCGCGAAGAAGGCGCCGGCGAAAAAGGCCGTCGTGAAGAAGGCGGTCGCCAAGAAGGCTCCCGCGAAGAAGGCCGTTGCCAAGAAGGCCGTCGTGAAGAAGGCTGCCGCGAAGAAGGCGGTTGTCACGAAGGCTCCCGCGAAGAAGGCCCCCGCGAAGAAGGCCGTGGCAACGAAGGCTCCGGCGAAGAAGGTCGCGGTATCAGCGGCCCCCGCTCCTGCGCCGGCGAAGAAGGGTGCACCCGCGGCTGCGGTCAAGGGTGCCAAGGGACGTGCGCGCAGCGGTGACGAGCTCGTCGAGGTCGTCGCGACCGAGGACGGGCTTGTCGAGGTCGAGGATCTGGAGGCCCTGGAGGAGGGCGATGCTCTCGATATCGAGGAGGCCGCCGTCCTGGAGGCCGACCTGGAGGCCGACCTTGCCGAGGACCTGTCGGCTGTCGAGGAGGAGTCCGACGCGGAGGGCGAGGCCAAGCCTGGCGACGATGACCAGGGCTTCGTCATCTCCGATGTCGATGACACCGATGAGCCGATCCAGACCGTCACCGTCGCTGGTGCCACGGCTGATCCCGTCAAGGACTACCTCAAGCAGATCGGCAAGGTTGCCCTGCTGAACGCGGAGCAGGAGGTCGAGCTCGCCAAGCGCATCGAGGCCGGCCTGTTCGCCGAGGAACTCCTGAACTCCGGCAAGAAGCTCGACAAGCGCATGCGCCTGGATCTGGAGTGGATCGCGACCGACGGACGCCGGGCCAAGAATCACCTGCTGGAGGCCAACCTGCGTCTGGTCGTCTCGCTGGCCAAGCGCTACACCGGTCGCGGGATGCTCTTCCTGGATCTCATCCAGGAGGGCAACCTCGGTCTCATCCGCGCCGTCGAGAAGTTCGACTACACCAAGGGCTACAAG
>CAYFLO010000051.1:0-9229 GCA_964343995.1 uncultured Bifidobacteriaceae bacterium | reverse complement strand
GGGGACACCGAGGTCATCGTGGAGGAGCACCGCCCGATCCCGCTCTATCAGCACGTCATGGCCGGACCCCGAGTGCTCGACCTCTTTGTCGACGATCGCACGGTCAACCCCGAACTCATTCGACTGGCACGCGACGAGGAGCGCATCGTTCGCGGTCGGGCTGATCGCGGACGCGGACGCGGACGGGGGTCGCGCAGCGCGCGCACTCCGTGGCGAAGCGAGGTCATCGCTCGGCTTCAGCAGGACGATCTGCTGCCGTGCATCTACTTCCTGTTCAGTCGGGCCGGCTGCGATGAGGCGGTTCAGCAGTGCCTGGAGGCCGGGCTCAGGCTCACCACACCGGAGGAACGGCGGGAGATCCGCGAGACCGTCCTGGCCGCCACCCGACACATCCCCGATGACGACCTGCTCGCGCTGGGGTTCCCCACCTGGCTGGAGGCTCTGGAGCGGGGCCTGGCCGCGCACCATGCCGGCCTGCTTCCGGCCTTCAAGGAGGTCATCGAATCGTTGTTCCAGCAGGGGTTGGTCAAGGCCGTCTTCGCCACGGAGACCCTCGCCCTGGGGATCAACATGCCGGCGCGATCGGTGGTTCTGGAGCGCCTGGTCAAGTGGAATGGCGAGACCCATGTCGACCTCACGCCGGGGGAGTACACCCAGCTCACCGGTCGTGCCGGGCGTCGGGGGATCGACGTCGAGGGCCATGCCGTGGTGCTCTGGCAGGCAGGACTCAATCCGATGTCACTGGCGGGCCTGGCGTCCACCCGGACATACCCGCTGCGATCGTCGTTCCAGCCGTCCTACAACATGGCTGTCAACCTCGTCGATCGACTGGGGTACCACGCCGCTCGCGAAGTGCTCGAAACATCCTTCGCCCAATTCCAGGCCGATCGAGCGGTCGTGGGGCTGGCCACCGAGATGCGACGCCTGGAGGAGGCGGCGGAGGGCTATCGACAGTCGATGACCTGCCACCTGGGTGATTTCACCGAGTACGCGCATCTGCGTCAGGAACTGTCCACACGCGAGAAGGGAGCCAGTCGCGCAGGCGCCGCAATCCGGCGCGATTCGGCAGTCGCCACGTGGTCCACCCTTGCGCCCGGCGATGTCGTCGTCATCCCGACGGGCAAGCGGGCCGGTCCTGTGGTCATCCTCGACGGGCCCAAAACGCGAGCCGCAGGCGTCACGCCCATGGTCCTCACGGCCGAGGGACAGGTGCGCCGGCTGTCGCAGGCTGATGTCGCAAGTGCT
Source organism: uncultured Bifidobacteriaceae bacterium (assembly GCA_964343995.1). Lineage (GTDB taxonomy): Bacteria > Actinomycetota > Actinomycetes > S36-B12 > S36-B12 > JBAWXR01. The sequence continues at coordinate 7,984 of CAYFLO010000051.1, read as the reverse complement.
GTGGAACCGATTGCTCGCCTTCGGGTGCCCAAGGCTTTCGCCGCCAAGGACGCTCGTGCCCGTCGTGATCTGGCATCTGCCCTTCGTGAGGCCACGAAGAACATGGATCTGCGTGCGCAGCGAGCGTCGGCGGGCAGCGTCGAGGATCCGGCCATCGCCGATCTCCGTGCGGCTCTCCGCCGGCACCCCTGTCACGGCTGCTCCGATCGCGAGGCGCACGCCCGTTGGGCCGAAAGGCTCCATCGCACCGAGCGCCACCTGGAGGAGATCAGCCGAAAGGTCGAGGGGCGCACGAACACGATTGCCCGGCGCTTCGATCGGGTCTGCGAGGTGCTCGCCGATCTCGGCTACCTCAGCAATGCCCGCGATTCAGCTGAGGTGACAGCAACCGGACGCATGCTCCAACGGCTCTACACCGAGTCCGATCTGCTGACCGCCCAGGCTCTGTCGGCGGGCATCCTCACTGACCTCAATCCCATCGACCTTGCAGCGGTGTGCTCATGCCTGGTCTACGAGTCACGCCGCGCCGACGACGACACTCCCGCCGTGCGCCCACCCACGGCCGCCTGCGCAAAGGCCATCACGTCGCTTGCGGACCTGTGGGAGGACGTGCGCCAGGTGGAGGTTCGGCACCGGCTGGAACCGTCACGCCGTCCCGATCCTGGTTTTGCTCCCGCTCTCCATCGCTGGGCAAGCGGGGGCACCCTGCTGCAGGTTCTGGGCATGGGCGAGATGACCGCGGGCGACATCGTGCGCTGCACGCGTCAGGTGATCGACCTGCTGGGCCAGATCGCCGATGCGCTGCCTTCGGGGGATCCCGTGGCGGTACGCGCACGTGAAGCCATCACCTTGATCGACCGCGGTGTGGTCGCGCTCTAACGACCCACGGTGGCGAAGACCGCGCAGAGATCTGACCACGCCCGCTCCACGCCCCAGTCGCGAGCGATGTTTCGAGCCTCGTGGGTATCCCGCGGGACACCAAAGGTCGTGGGAAGGGGAGCGTCACGTCGAGCCGTTGCCACGACGAGCGCCCGCTGGAGGTAGTCACTGCTGTCCAGCAGGTTCGCACTCAGGCGCGGTGTGAGCGGTCGGCCTGCACCCGCGCGCGCAGCGTCCAGCAGTGCGGACACCGTGCCGTACTCGGCCAGGAGGGTTGTGGCGGTCTTAGCGCCGATGCCGGGAACTCCGGCGAGGCCATCGGAGGGATCCCCGCGCAGGACTGCCAGGTCGACGTAGGAGGTGGGCGGCACGCCGAATCGGTCCACCACTCCCGCCGGATCCAGCAGCGGCCACTTCTCCAGGCCACCATTGACCGACAGGTGCAGACGGACGCGGTCGTCGACCACCTGGACCAGGTCACGGTCGCCGGACACCACGATGCATTCCTGCTGTGCGGCGATCGACGCCACGATGTCGTCGGCTTCGAAATCCTCGGCTCCCACCACCGGGCACTCCCCGGCACGCAGGAGATCGGCCAGCCCTTCGACCTGGGGCCCGAGGTTCTCCGGCATGCCCACTTCGCGGCCCGGCGGCGTGTCATCAGGCGCGGGTTCATCCTCGTCGGTCGCCTCCTCTGCCACGCGATGCGCCTTGTACTGCGGGAGCAGGTCGACGCGCCACTGTGGACGCCAATCGACGTCCCAGGCTGCTGCCAGGGCGGTCGCGCGATGCATCGCCGCCAGGCGGCTCACCGTCGACAGGAACCCCCTGACAGCGTTATGCGGGGTGCCGTCGGGGGCGGTGAGCGATTCGGGCAGCGAGTGGAAGGCGCGGTAGTACAGGGTGGCGGAGTCCAGGGCCAGCAGCACGGGCTCAGTGTGCCAAGAGGCCTGGGCGAGTCCGCGATCGCGGCGCCCTGCGGTCGTGTGGAGCCGTGCCTAGGATCAAGGAATGGATTTCGCCGATCGGCTTCGTCGGGCGGCCCAGGCGGCATCGACGGCGGGGGTTGATGCCCTCCTGGTCACGCCCGGGCCCGACCTTCGCTATCTCGTCGGGTACGACGCGGTCGCGCTCGAACGCCTCACGTGCCTGGTGGTGCCGGCATCGGGGGATCCCGTTCTTGTTGCCCCGCGCCTGGAGCTGCTGGCCGCTCAGGCGAGCCCGGTGGGTGCCCTGGGACTCGCGGTGCACACCTGGGGCGAGACTGACGACCCCTACGCCCTCGTGGGTCGGCTGATCCCCAGGGCGCGACGCGTGGCCGTTGATGACCTCATGTGGGCGGTCAAGGTGCTGGCGCTGCGCGAGGCCATGCCCGGAGTCGAGCAGCAGGCCGCCGGGGGAGTGCTCGGCACGTTGCGCATGCGCAAGGACGCCGCCGAAGTGGCGGCCCTTGCTCGCGCCGGAGATGCGATCGACGCCGTGCATGCCCAGGTGGCGAACATCCTGACTCCGGGGATGACGGAGGCGGAGGCCGGGCGGCTCATCGGCGAGGCGATCTTGGCCGCGGGTCACATCACCGTCGATTTCATCATCGTGGCCAGTGGGCCCAACGCTGCCAGCCCGCACCATGAGGTGTCCGACCGGGTGATGCAGCCGGGTGACAGTGTCGTGGTGGACATCGGTGGTTGCATGCCGGATGGCTACCGAAGCGATTGCACCCGCACGTACATGCTGGGAGAGCCCGATCCACTGTTCCGTGAGCGCTACGCGGTCCTCGAGCGGGCTCAGGCCGCTGCCGTTGCGCATGTGCGCCCCGGTGTGACGTGCGAGAGCATCGATGCCGTCGCGCGCCAGGTTATGGCCGATGCCGGCGTGGCTGATCTGTTCGTTCACCGCACCGGTCATGGAATCGGCCTGGAGACGCATGAGGCGCCGTACATCGTCCACGGAAATGCTCTCCCCGTGGAACCAGGCATGGCTTTCAGCATCGAGCCGGGGTTCTACGACGAGGGCAGGCACGGCGCCCGCATCGAGGACATCGTCATCGTCACCGAGGACGGGTGCCGGTCGGTCAACACGCGTCCGCACGGACTCATGATCTGCGGGTGACCATGCGCGTGCGCTTCCGCGGCGGTGTGGTGGCCGCTGCGCGCCCCGGTGCCACCAGCGTGGTCATTGACGGCGACACCATCGTCTGGGTGGGCTCTGACTCCGATGACCCGGGAGCAGTGGACCAGGTGGTCGAGCTCGACGGAGCGCTGATGCTGCCGGCATTCGTCGACGCCCATGTGCATGCCACCAGTACCGGACTGCTGCTCACCGGGATCGATCTTCGCCATGCGACGTCCGCAGGTGATCTGCTGCAGCGGGTGCGGGAGCATGCCCGTACCCAGCCCGACGGCATGCTTCTGGGCCACGGGTGGGATGAGACCACGTGGACAGACCCCACGCTCCCCACGCGGAGCGACCTTGATGACGCCTGCGGGCACCGGGCGTGCTATCTGTCGCGCATCGATGTGCATTCGGCACTCGTCTCCACCGCCCTGGTGGAGGCTGCTCATGCCGACCGAGGTGCGGATCCTCGGGAGTGCGCCGGCTACCGAGACACCTCGGTGAGTCAGGAGGCCCATCACGCCGTCCGTGAGGCGGCACTGTCACGCATCACGCCGATGCAGCGCCGCGCCGCGCAGCAGGCATTCGCGCACGAGGCTCGTGCGCACGGCATCGCCAGCGTCCATGAAATGGCGGGGCCGGTCATCTCCGGCGAGGAGGACTTTCGGGAGGTTCTGTCCCTGACGGACCTGCACGTTGTCGGTTACTGGGGCGAGCTCGCCCGTGACGGCGGTGTGGAGCGGGCTCGAGGCCTCGGAGCAACGGGGGCCGCAGGCGACCTGTTCGTTGACGGGGCGCTGGGATCGCGCACCGCCTGCTTGAGCCACGCCTACGCCGATGAGCCGACCAACGGGGCGTCCTACCTGGACCTCGCCGATGCCACCGATCACATCGTTGCCGCGACGCGAGCCGGACTGCAGGCCGGATTCCATGTCATTGGCGACGCTGCCTGCTCGATGGTCGTCCGGGCACTCCACGCGGCAGCCACCAGCGTGGGTGAGGAGCCTCTGCGCGCGGCTCGCCATCGCCTTGAGCACGCGGAGATGCTTGACGACGCGGCGATCTCCACCCTGGCGAGGTATCAGGCCACCGCCAGCATGCAGTCAGTGTTCGACGAACTCTGGGGCGGAAGAACGGGCATGTATGCCCAACGTCTGGGTGTCGAGCGCGCCCTCACGCTTAACCGACTCGCCGACCTCCAGAGCGCTGGCGTGCCGATCGCTCTGGGATCGGACACCCCCGTCACGCCCGTGGGTCCCTGGCGCGCCATCCGCGCCGCCGTGCACCATCGCACTCCGGGCCAGTCGCTGACAGTTGCCCAGGCGCTGGCCGCGCACACAGTGGCAGGCTGGCGCGCGGCCGGCATCGATCATGCTGGCAACATTGACGTGGGGCAGAGCGCTCACCTGGCCGTGTGGTCGCCCACCGACATTGACATCGCCTCGTGGCAAAGCGGGATCGCCGTTCCTGCCGAAGGAGATCCTCAGGCGGTGGCCACGATCGTTGCCGGACGCGTGGTGCATGGAGCACTGGCCGGTCGCCGGGGGCAGGGGTGAGCACACCTGTGCTGCGCTGGCCGTGGGCCGTTCTGAGTGCGGCGGTCGGCGGACTGATCCTGTGGTGTGCCTTCGCCCCTGTCTCCGCGCCGCTGCTCGCGGTGCCCGGGATGGCAGCCATCCTGGCGGCCTGTTGGCGGGCGGGCGTGTGGCGTGGGCTGCTCAGTGGGTTTCTGTCCGGACTTTTCTTCTTCCTTCCCCTGCTGTCATGGATGCACATCATCGGTGTCGATGCCTGGATCGCCCTGTCGATCTTCTGCGCCCTGTGGTGGGGGCTCATGGGAATGGGCCTGGCGCTGGTCACCCGCCTGCCGGGGGCGGTGCTGTGGGCAGCCTGCGTCGTGGTGCTGCAGGAGGCCCTTCGCGGACGGATCCCGTGGGGCGGTTTCCCCTGGGGAAACCTCGCCTTCTCTGCGCCCGGCGGACCGATGCTCGGCTGGTCGACGTGGCTGGGCAGCGCCGGCCTGTCCTTCGTCATCGCCCTGGCCGGGGCTGCTGTGGTGCAGATCGCGGATCTCCTGGTGCATCGGCCAAGGCGGCCGCGCGCGTGGTGGACAGCGATGGCCCTGGGAGGGTTCACCCTCATCCTGGTGTTCGCAGGGGCCGCCATTCCTTCCGCACCGGCGGGGGAGCGGTCGAGTGTCGTCGCCATCATCCAGGGAGGCACCCCGCAACTGGGCATGGGTGCCATGGATGTGCGCCGCGCGGTGCTCGACAACCATGTGGAGCAGACCCGGCTACTTGCCCGCGAGGTAGCGGCAGGACGGCAGCCGCAACCGGATGTCGTCGTCTGGCCGGAGAACGCCTCGGACATTGATCCGCTCGCCGATCCCTCCGCAGCACTTGCCATCTCCGCTGCAGCGCGTGCGATCGGCGCACCGATCCTCGTGGGTGCAGTTCTGGAGCCTCCTCAGGATCCGCAGGGGCTGTGGAATGCCGGGATCGTGTGGAACCCGAAGACCGGGCCGGGAGCGGTGTACGTGAAGACCCATCCGGTGCCGTTCGGGGAGTACATCCCGTTCCGCGAGCAGGTGTCGCACCTCATCGGCCGGTTCGATCGGATTCCACGCGACTTCCGAAGCGGTGCGGCGCCCGGGATCCTGCCCATCGGCGGCGTGACGGTGGGTGACGTCATCTGCTTCGAAGTGGCCTACGACGATGTCATTCGTGCGGTTGTGGACGGCGGAGCGCAGCTCATCACCGTGCAGACGAACAATGCCACCTACGGTGGCACCGCCCAGCCGGACCAGCAGTTCGCGATCGAGCGCCTTCGGGCGCGAGAGACCGGGCGCACCGTCGTCGTGGCGTCCACGACGGGCATTTCCGGCATCATCCGCGCCGATGGCACCGCCGACCATGTCATGCCCCAGGGCGACGTCGGCTCGCGCGTGACCCAGGTGACTGTCTCCGACTCGCGCACCGCCGGTTCTGTCCTTGGACCGTGGAGTGAACTGGTCGCCTGTGTGTTTGCCGTGGTGGCCGTCATCATCGGGGCGGGCATGTCACGAGCAGCACGGCGAAGGCGAGGCGGGCAGCCGGCATCGTCGGGGGAGTCCGCGGCTCCGTACGGCATCGCTTAGGGTTCAGTGGTGGCATACGACCTCGGGCGCATCGTGGTGATCATCCCCACGTACAACGAGCGCGAGGCGCTGCCCATCATCGTCCGGCGAGTCCGGGCGAGCGTTCCGGAAGCCGACATCCTCATCGCCGACGACAATTCCCCGGACGGCACCGGCGTCATCGCTGATGACCTGGCCGCTGCGGATTCGCACGTGAAGGTCATGCACCGGCTGGGCAAGGAGGGCCTGGGGGCCGCCTACCTCGCCGGATTCGCCTGGGCGCTGGAGAACGGCTACGACGTCGTGTGCGAAATGGACGCCGATGGCTCGCACCAGCCCGAGCAGCTTCCGCGGTTGCTCGATGCTCTGGCCAATGCCGACCTCGTGCTGGGATCGCGCTGGGTGTCCGGTGGGCGCACGGAGAACTGGCCCAAGAGCCGGCAGCTGATCTCGCGCGGCGGAAGCCTGTACACCCGGCTCATGCTCGGAGTGCCCCTGCGCGACGCCACCGGGGGATACCGGGCGTTCCGGGCCGAAACTCTGCGCCAGCTCGATCTCCATGAGGTCGCTTCTCAGGGCTACTGCTTCCAGATCGACCTGGCCTGGCGCGCTCTGCAGCGCGGTCTGCGCGTTCGTGAAGTGCCGATCACGTTCGTCGAACGCACGGTGGGCAGCAGCAAGATGAGTCGCACCATCGTGGCCGAGGCACTGTGGCGGGTGACGGCGTGGGGGATCGACGACAAGGTCACCCGTGTGCGTTCGCGGACCCAGCAGCGTCGTGCCCGTGAACGGGCCCAAGCCAGCCGTCCAACGCCTCCTCCCGGCGCATGACGCTCCCTGGCACTCCACCACGGCGGGGGCGACGCTGGCCCTATGTGCTGCTTCTGTGGGCCCTCGCTGAGCTGATCGTTCTGTGGCTGGTCGCGCAGGCGATCGGGTGGGGCTGGGCGATTCTGCTCATCATTATCGGCGTCCCGGTGGGATGGGGGATCCTGCGTCGGGCAGCCGTGGCCCTGGCGGGCCAGGCGGCCGCCGCCGGTCAGGCCGCCCAGACGGGACGTCCCGTTCCCGCTGTGAATGCCCGACCGGGTGTCACGATGGCGGCCGGAGCGCTCATCGCCATTCCGGGCTTCATCGGCGACATCGTGGGGCTCGTGCTTCTCATTCCGCCGATCAATGCGATCGTCGCGGACAAGGCCGGCACGTGGGTGTCCACCCGAGTGGTGGGAGTGCAGGCGCGGATGTTTCCCGGATCGGTCATCCGGGGCACGGTCATCCGACCGGACGGAACCGACGCCACCCGTGGGAACGACGAGTCAGGCAGATCCGGTCCGTTCGGAGAGCTTCCCGGCTAGGCCGAACGGCGCATCGCCTTTGCTTCGGCGGCCGCCACGGCCTGATGACTGTGCAGCAGCTCCAGGCGCTCGGCCAGGAGTTCCTCGAGGTCGGCGATGGTTCGTCGCTCCATGAGCATGTCCCAGTGGGTGCGCAGGTGCCGCTCGGGCTTGGCTGCCGGGGGCTGCACATGGGGCCGCGTGGCCGTCTGGCCGCAGCGGCAGGTCCACTCGTAGGGAATCTCCTCGGCTTCGACCGAGAAGGGCACCAGGGTCCGGTGACCGGCCTGGCACAGGTAGACCGTGGGCAGGCGCTCGGCGGGCGCCACGGCCTCCTCGCGCTCGTAACTGACCGCTCCCAGGCGGGTGCCGCGCATGGACTCGCTCATCGTCACTCCCGGTGTTTCGGCTCGGCTGGTGCCATTCCTGAGCCGTTCGGACGGGGTCCTGGCGCCCCGGGTTCCCGCGCAGGACCCGATCAGCCCAGGCCTTACCTGATCCGTACCAAGTTGACACCAATCGGCCGATAAGGCGCATTATGACA
>CAYFLO010000050.1:959-9237 GCA_964343995.1 uncultured Bifidobacteriaceae bacterium | reverse complement strand
ATGATCACGCCGCTGTCCACGAACATCGTGGCGCCGGCGCTGCCACGGATTGCCGAGGCATTCGGTACGACGCCGGCCTCGGCCCAGGTGACGATCTCAGCGGCCCTCATCGGCATCGCGCTGGGGCAGTTGGCCATCGGCAGCATCAGCGACCGCCTGGGTCGACGGCTGCCCGTACTCGTCGGCACCGTCGTCTTCGTCATCCTGTGCCTGGCCTGCGCCGCTGCGCCCACGCTGCCAGTCCTCATCGCCTTGCGATTCCTGCAGGGGTTCGCCGGTGCCAGCGGAGTGGTGCTCGCCCGCGCCTCAATCCGCGATCGCATCAACGGGCCCTATGCCGCTCAGGCGATGTCTCGCCTGCTCATCGTGGCGGCGATCGCGCCGGTGATCGGACCGGTGGTCGGCGCCATCGTCATGAGCGTCACCTCCTGGCGGGGGGTGTTCCTCGTGCTGGCAGCGATGGGTGTCATCGCCTTCCTGCTCTCACTGCGATGGTTCCCGGAGACTCTTCATCACACCGCACGGCACGGGGAGGGATCCGGCGAACTACGAGCAGCGCGGCGGCGGATGTTCAGTGATCCGAAGTTCTGGGCGTATGTGCTCGTCGCCGGACTCCTGGGCACCCTGTCGTTCTCCTGGCTGGGAACGAGCTCCTTCCTCCTCCAGGGCCAGTACGGCGTCTCGGCCACGGGGTATGCCGTCATCCTGGGCCTGACCTCACTGGCGTTCCTGCTGTCGGCGGCCATCAACTCCCGACTCGTCCTGCGCATCGGCGCTCGTACGGCGCTGCTGCGGGGGCTTTTCGTCATCATCGCCGGCTGCAGCGTGCTGCTCGTCTGCATCATCATCCATGCCCCCCTGGTGGTGCTGGTGGCGGCGGCCCTCATCGGCTTCGGGTCGTACGGCGGCATGATCGCCAACGCCCAAGCCCTGGGGATGGAGGAGCACGGTCGGGCCGCAGGCACCGCAGCGGCGTTGCTGGGTAGCGCCCAGTTCCTCTTCGGGGCCTTCATTCCGCCGATCGTCACCCACTACCTCGGCGCCACCTGGTCCATGGGTGCCACGATGGTGGCGGCGGCGCTCCTGGCCCTGCTCATGACGCTGCTGGCGGGCAGTCGTGGCCGCGACCCCCATACCGTCGACGCCGAGGTGATGCCGTGACCGCTCAGAATCCCGAGATCGGGCTCAGCGTCACCACGGGCGCCATCACCACGAACTACCACGACGTTGGCGAAGGCCCGGTTGTCCTGCTGCTGCACGGATCGGGTCCCGGGGTGAGCGCCTGGGCGAACTGGCGATTGGCCCTGACCGACCTGTCGTCGCAGTTCCGACTCGTCGCTCCCGACCTCGCCGGTTTCGGGTTCACCCAGCTGCCCGAGGACCACGAGTACTCCGTCGACTCCTGGCTCTCGCACATCGTGGATTTCATGGACGCGTTGGGGCTCACGCGCGTGCACGTCATCGGCAACTCCTTCGGCGGCGCCATGGCACTGGCCCTGGCGATCCACCACCCCGAGCGGGTCGATCGACTCGTGCTCATGGGAGCGGCCGGTGCGCCTTTCACGCTGACCGAAGGGCTCGATGCGGTGTGGGGCTACGAGCCCAGCCCGCAGAACATGCGCCGGATCATGGACTTCTTCGCCTACGACCGCGCGCTCGTGGGTGACGACCTCGTCGAGCTGCGCTACCGGGCCAGCATGCGTCCGGGCGTGCAGGAGAACTTCGCGGCGATGTTCCCGGCGCCGCGGCAGCGCTGGGTGGACGCCCTAGCCCAGGACGAGGCGGCGGTGCGGGAGATCACCGCACCGACCCTGCTCGTGCACGGCCGCGACGATCAGGTGATCCCGCTGGAGTCCTCGCTCACCCTGCTGAGCTGGATCGACAACGCGCAACTGCACGTGTTCGGTCGGTGCGGGCACTGGACCCAGATCGAGCACTCCGCCGAGTTTGCCCGCCTGGTTGCGGACTTCCTGGCGGACGACCCCACGCACTAGTCGAACGCAGGGAAGTGGGTCAAGCCTTCTCGACCCGATTGCGCAGCCGGGTGCGCAGGCGCCCGTCCTGCTGCAGCAGCAGTCGCAAGGGAATGAACAGCCACAGCAGGCTCAGGGCGATCCGAGGGGCGAAGAAAGCCACCACCGTCATGATGAAGAAGAGCACGCAGAAGATCAGGCTGATCGAGATCCAGGTGTTCCATGGTGGATGTCCCGGCTTGACGAGATCGGGGTGACGTCGTCCCTGATCGAAGATCAAGTGCAGAGCGAGGGCATTGATGCACAGGGTGGCGCAGTAGAGCCACACGGCGTTCTGGCTCTCCGCCCCCAAGTCGAGAAGTCGGCTCGGCCACGGCAGGAACACGATCGTGAGCAGCCACAGGGCATTGAGCCACATGATCTGGTTGTTGATCGCGACGAAGTTCTCGAACACCCGGTGGTGCCCCTGCCAGAGCAGGAAGACGATGAGGAAGGTGAGCAGGAAGGCCGCGATCGGCGGCCAGTTCTCGGTGATGATCTGGAAGGGGTTGCTCATGTCCGCGGGGACGTCGATGGCGGCCAGGGGGAGTGCCAGCAGAGTGATCGCCACGGCGACGATCCCGTCGGAGAAGCCGATGACCCGGCTCAGGGAGCTTCCGGTGATGCGCCGGGCCGACTCAGGTGCATCACCGGCGGGCTGCTGGAGTGTCGCCATCAGAACCTCCGCAGGAATGGCAGGGGCTTGCGCATGCGGATCAGCAGGAGCAGGGGAATGGCCACGTAGGCGACGTTGTAGGCGAGGAACCCCAGGGGATTCGGGGTGCGCCACTGGGATTCGCCGAAGAACTCCACACCGAAGACGACGATGCCGGTGATCCCCACGATGAGCGTGGAGTAGATGACCGCGGGAAGTTGAATCCAGTTACGTCCACGGATGAGTGCGTAGACGAGGAAGAGGTAGAAGATCGAGTACACGAACGCGGACAGCCCCGTGACGAAGCGCATCCACATGGGTGGGTGAAGGAACAGCGGATCATTGACAGAGGCGTAGGCGTAGTTCCAGCGGGCGAGGATGTTGGGCGAGTCTGGGGTCTCGGGGATTCCCGAAGCGGGGATAGAGTCGCTGATGAGGCAGGTGAGAAAGGCCCACGAGAAGAAGACGATGAAGACGAGGTCGAAGGGGCGCTGCCGGACGCGCAGGGTCGCGGGCCGCGATGTCGCCATCATTGTCACTGTCGGAAGCGTAGGGCGATCGACGTTGGTAGCGTGGAGGCTCGACGAGGACAGGGACTGCTGAATGGATTTCGAGTCAGACGACCGGGAGAAGGCGCTCCACTCGGTCACCGACCCGGCCAGTGCGCTGTCGCCCTCGTCCGCTCCGCTGGAGCCCACGGGTGGCATGGCCCGGCGCCCCCAGGTGGTCTCTCGAGCCCGGCCCCTGGCCGCGTCGTCCGTCTCGGTCGACCCCCTGCTCAATCCCGATCCGCTCATCTGGGGAGGCGCGCCGAGCGTCGCGCAACCCGAGGACAGTTCCGAGGCCCCGTCGGCACCGGTCACGTCTCCGGCAGCCTCGTCCGTCCCGACGTCGGCCACGTCCGCCGCGAGTACGACCTCGTCGGCAGTGCAGCCATCGGGCTTCCTGGACTCCATGTCGCGCGCGGGTGCCTGGATGCGCGGCGACGACGCGTTCTCCAAGGACGCCGGCAAGGACTCCGACTCGACGGTCAACACAATGGCCTCGGCCATGGGTTACGCGTCCTACTTGCCCGAGGTCACCGAGGCGGTCCACGGCGTCAACCTTCCTGCCCTGGCCAAGCACACCGGCGTGGGCATGCAGGCTGCGGCGATGTTGGCCAAGGAGTCGCGGGGTGAGAAGCCGACCGATGTCGCATCAGAGGCGCGCAAGGACTACGTGGCTGCCGATATGCAGCGCATGGCCATCCGGAAGGCCAACAAGGGCGGCCTGCTGAAATCCGCGGTCCTCAAGGCGCTCGCCGCCAAGCGCCTGGGTGATGCCGTCCAGAAGGGCGGTCACCGCGCCGCCTACGAGTCGACGATGGAGGAGTCCGAGCAGGTCAATGCCGAGCGCCCGGAGACCAACGCCATGACCAAGGCGATGCAGGTGGCGGCCCTCCCGGGGCAGGCCCTGTCGCGCACCGGCGGAGTCATGGCCAATGCCGACGACGGCGAGGAGGACTTCCTCAAGGGCAACTACAAGACAGCGATCGGCATGTCCGCTCTCGGAGTTGCGAACGAGGGCGTGAAGGCGACCCTGTCGACGGCATCGAATGTGGCGCTGCCCGTCGTGGGGTCCGTGGCGGCGACCACCGCCTATAAGAACGTCCTGGGCCGCGGCACGCAGGTCGGCGGCAAGCTGCTGGCGGCGCCGTTCCGCGCCCTGGGCGGTGCCGACCAGGACCAGGCCGATGCCTACGACAAGCAGTGGGACGGCGGCTCGCAGGAGGAACGCGAGGACGGCACGGCCGAGACCCGCGCGGGCGAGGTGCTGCGTCGCGGCTTCCGCAGCCGCGGCCAGGCGACCGGACCTGATGGCGTGGGCTGGGCGAAGTCCGGAGCCAAGGAGGACGAGCCGGAGGCCGCTCCCGCCGAGCCGGGCGCCTGGGGCTGGCTGAAGAGCAAGTTTGCCGGGCTGTGGGGGTCGGGGAAGACGGCCGCCAAGCACGCCTTCCACGACGAGGCCGTGCTCCCCGCGCAGAAGGGCATGGCGGCGGCGTCCAAGGGTGCTGCCGCGGCCAAGGGGCTCTTCGGTCAGCTGGGCGACTGGTGGTCACGCTTCCGCGGCGAGGAGCCGCGGGAGACCAAGGTCGCCGATGACGAAGAGGGAATCGAGATGCAGTCGCTCTAGCGCGCGTGCGCTAGCGAGACGCGCGGTGGCGCCAGATCCACCACAGGCCGACCACGGGCAGCACCAGTGGGATGAATCCGTACCCGCGACCGAACCCGGACCACACGGTGGCGCGTGGGAAGAGCGACGGATCGACCAGGCTCAGCGTGCCGACGATGAGCACGCCGCACAGTTCGATGATGATCGCGATCGTGGCCACCCGCTGCGATCGCGGTGTGCCGGCGGCCAGAGCGATCGTGGCCACGATGTAGATCACCGCTGCCAGCGCCGACAGCAGGTACGCCAGGGGAGCGGTGGACCACTGGGTGGCCAGTTGGTAGGCCGAGCGGGCCGAGGCGGCCAGGGCGAAGACCGCGTAGATCGCGATGAGCACCCGACCGAAACCGGTATTGACGCCGTGGTCAGCCATGGGGCCCCGCCCAGACCTGCTGGACCCGCAGCACGAGCACGGGCATGACGAGTGCGATGACCAGGAGCACCCCGGTGCCGGCGCGGGTGCGGTCGGTGCGCGTCCACCACAGGGCGCCGATCGGCAGCAGGCACATGCCCAGCAGGTAGCCGATGACCTCCCAGCGGGCGAATTCATGGGTGTCGCCAACCATGCTCACCACGCCCCAGATCGCGAACGCGATCACGACTGCCTCGAGCACTCCGACGGCGATCTGCAGCGGACGCCCCAGGGGGATCCCGCCGATGAGCTGAACCACGGCCCACAGCGCCACGGCGAGGCTGACCGCGATGGTGGCGGTGGCGAGGGGGCCGGTCACGCGGGGGAGTCTGCCAGTGGGCGGTGATGGCCGCCCGTCGGCATCAGGGCGCGTGACCGAGGTCGGCGATGGCCTTCTCGACGGCGGCGACGGACGCCTTGTTGCGGCGCACGCGGCCACCCATGGCCCAGAAGATCACGCCCACGAGGACGAAGAACAGCACCGGCACGGCCTCAATGAGGAAGTAGCGCCAGCGCTCGTCCATGGTCCAGCCGTCGGGGCGGAAGTCGTCGGCGAACCAGTCGACGCCCAGGCCCGGCAGGAACATCTCGACCGTGGCGAAGATGACCCAGGCGGTGAGCAGGATCGAGATGAACGGCGCCCACGGGGCGCGGTAGGGCCGAGGGTGGTCGGGAAGGGTGCGGCGCAGCTTCCACAGCGCCGGGAAGATCGCGATGTAGGAGATGAGGGTGGTCGACACCGCGATCGACAGGATTGCACCGAAGTACTTGGCCGCGTCGCCGCCGCTGATCTCGTGCACGCAGATGACGACCGCCGTCGACAGCAGGCCGGAGATCACGTTGACGCGCACCGGGGTGCCGTACTTCTCGGAGATCTTGCCGAAGTACCGCGGCGCGGCACCGTCGTAGCCGGAGACCGCCATGGCGCGGTCAGAACCCATGATCCAGGCGACGCCACTGGACATCAGGCACAGGATGAACATGATCGCGCAGATCGCGCCGATCACACTTCCGGCTCCGGTGAGGGTGACGGTTCCATCAGTGCCGATACTGCCGCCGTACACCGTGAACACCGAGCGCATGGCATCGATGAATCCGCCCAGGCCGGACACCTGGTCGGAGGGCAGGATGACGATGACGCACAGCACGGGGATCGCGTACATGCAGATGGCGACGATCGCCGAGCGGAAAATCGAGAAGGGCACGTCCTTCTTGGGGTTCTTCATCTCATCGCCCGCGGCATTGGGAAGCTCGAAGCCGACGAAGCCGAACATGATGAGGCCGGCCAGGGCGAAGAAGCCGGCAGTGGAGACCCCGAAGTCGGAGAACCCGACGCCGTGCACGCCGTGCTGGAAGGCGTAGACGAAGGTGCTCAGCGAGAAGAACGCCAGCAGGATGAAGCGCGCGTAGGCGCCGGCGATGGGGATGTACTTGCCCACCTTGAACGACAGGATGGCCGCGAGCGTGCCGATCCAGATGAACGCCAGGGTGAACACGTAGAACCAGAAGGTCGGCATGTCCTGGCCGTTGAGGAAGAACACCGACACCGTGGTCACAGCGACGACCGAGAGCGTGCCGCCGAACCACACCGGGTTGGTCACCCAGTACAGGACATTGTTGATGCTGGCAGCGAGGCGTCCGAAGGCCAGGCGCGCCCAGATGTAGGGACCGCCCTCCTGCGGGAACGCGGTGCCGAGCTCGGCAAAGAGCAGCGCGCTGGGGATGAAGAACGTGATGGCCAGGATGACCATCCAGGTGAAGGCCTCAGCTCCCAGGGAGGCCAGCAGGCCGATGGTGTCGACGCCGACCAGAGTGCAGATCGTGAAGAACAGGATCTCGCGGCGCCCGAAGTTCTTCTGGAGGTGTTTAGTCTCCTCTAGGGCGTCGGTGGTGATGTCGAGCTCGGAGTACTCCGCAGCGCTGATCGTGTCGGACACGCAACCCTCCCGGTGGTTACCGGAACCCTAGGGCGATCACGGGGGGCGAGGCCGGGGTTTCGGGTACTCGGGACTCCCCTTCGGGGTCCGAAGCGGTGCGGTGGGCCTCTCTCGTCACCCCAGAGGCAGGTCGACCAGGCCGGTCGTGCCGGGCACCAGGCCGCCTGCGGGCAGGAGGTCCTTGGCCGGCGCGTGGTGGGCCACTCCCGCGGCATCGATGTCGAACACGTAGATGCGCTGGAAGCTCGTGGAGTACAGCGTGCGCTGGTCGCCGCTGAGGGCGGAGTCCAACGGGAAGGTCGCGTCGGAGAACGGCACCGACGTGAAGCCGATCGGGCGCAGCGACCCGCCGCGTCCCACGGCGAATGTCGTGATGCCCGGCGGGGGGACGGGCAGGGCGTTGCCGCCCGCGTCGATCGCGTAGGCGCGGGTGCCGTCGGCCGACACGGTGACCCAGCAGGTTCCGGCGCCTCGGGTGCGCTGGTGGGCCACGATCGGGGTCCAGCGTCCGTGAGCGATGCGCCCGCTCATCACCAGTCCGATGATCGCCGAGTCACGCGCGTTGCCATCGGCACCGCTCACCACGGCCACACCGTTCGGCGTCCACCCGAAGCCGTACGGCTGGGTGACCGTCGACGGCGCGGTGACGACCGGCCCCAGGGAGCCGTCGGACGCGATCGCGAGCGTGTACATCAGCGCGTGACTGGTGTTGGAAATCAGCAGGCTGCGCCCGTCGGGGGAGACCGATGCCTGGCCGAAGCTGTCGTTGACGGTGCACGGGTACGCGTGGCAGGCACCCGGCAACGACCGGCGGGCGCCGGGGATCGCCGTGGCGTTGCCGGCGGCGTCGATGGTGAAGCCCTGCACCGTCGGGGGGCCGATGCGCTTCTCAGTGTCCGACAGGCTCACCGCAGGCAGGCCGGTGTTGAGCACGTAGACCCGGGTGCCGGACACGGCCAGGCTCGTGGGCACGTCGCCACCGGAGAAGAACGAGGCGACCGGTGCGAGCGTGGTGCCGGTGCGCTGCACCACGCTCACCGCGTTGCTGCCCGCA
>CAYFLO010000050.1:0-949 GCA_964343995.1 uncultured Bifidobacteriaceae bacterium | reverse complement strand
GCCGTGAGTGTCGTGCAGCGCACCGGCGCCAGCGTGGTGCCGGTGCGCTGCACGACACTCACGGCATTGCTGCCGGCATTGATGGCCAGCACGCGATTGCCCGGGAACGCGACCACGGCGTTGCCGGTGTTGATGTAGTTCGCCGTGCCGGCCAGGCCGGTGGCCAGGCGTTGGACCTGCTCCAGGGTGCCGTCGGAGTGCCGGCCCAGCACGACGAGCTCGTTGTGGGCGGCGTTGGTCTCGGTGACCAGGAGGTCGGTGAGGGCCGCGGTCTCAGCGGACGCGCCCGGGGCCGCCGCAACCCCCAGTCCGGTGAGAACGAGTGCGGAGACTCCGGCGGCGAGGGCCGCGTGGTAGGTGCGCACGGCTACGCCCCTCGTCCGCGCAGCCACGCCGTCGTGGCGGGGGCGAGCGCGAGCACGAGGATGGCGATGTCGTAGATGGTGAGCATGATGCCGCCGAACCAACGGCCCTGGATGATCCAGCTGATGTCGGTGAGGGTGCCGATGCCGACGAGGATGACCAGCACGATGCGGGCCCAGTTGCGACGCTGCTGGATGAAGACGGCCAGGACGATGTGGATGACCGCCGCCACGAGCGAGACGACTGCGAGCACCATGACCATAGATGCCGCCTGGGTGGCGTAGCCGGGGTAGACGCCCGCCGACACCAGAGCGGCCTGAATGTCGTCCTGCCCGCTGTGGCCGTTCAGGATCGAAGCGGCTACGAACTGCTCCGCGGCGATGAGGAAGGTGAAGGCGGCCCCGATGTAGACGAGGACCAGCAGGGTCGACACGGGCCAGGGGCGTGCGGTCATGATGCCATCCTGCCCTAAGCGTTGAAACGACTTCCAGACCCTAGGCTGAAGACGTGTCACGCACCCACGTGCTCCTGGCCCCCGGCATCGCCCGGGTGCCCACGGCCGGCGATTTCGTCAATTCCTTCATCC
>CAYFLO010000049.1:0-9240 GCA_964343995.1 uncultured Bifidobacteriaceae bacterium | reverse complement strand
GTGGACGTCACCGAGATGCGTGCCGGAGTGCCGTAGTCCACTCCGTCCGGGGTGAGGAGTTGCACGTCAACCGGAACGGAGTCGGCGCCGATGACCTGTGCCCGCAGGTCGACGCTCGCCTTCTGACCGGGAGCGATCCGAATCCCGGTGAGGGGCTGGGACCGCAGCCGGATGGCCGGGTTGCCCTGGAGTTCGACACCGACCGTCACGGTGCGGTCGGAGTCATTCGCGATCGTCACCGGCACGCGCCCGGCGTCACCGGACAGCGTGATGGTGCCCTCGGACAGGACGTGCACCAGTGCCGTTTGGGCGCTCACGGATCTACTGATGGTGGCCAGCAGCTGGGCGGCTCGGGCCGGATCGGTGCGCCAGGTGGAGGATTCCGCGCGCAGGAGCGCGGCCAGAAATGGCTCGGCCATACCCGCAGGATCGGCGAGGACGGCCGTCATCGTGGCCACCTGCGAGGACGTGCGAGCGACGCGGGTGAGGTAGTCCTGCGCGAGTTCGGATGCCCGTGCGCGCGCGCCGTAGGGAGCCCGACCCCGGAGGGCACTGTCGGGAGGAAGCGCGAGGAGGTCGTCCAGTGAGCGTGCGCGCAGCCAGGGCGTCGTCGACAGCGCGCGCACCAGGGGCGCCAGCGCCTCGGCACTCGCTGACCATGTCACTGACCGCGGTGCGATGACCAGGCCGCGGTCGGCGCGCAACGTCGACATCCCTGCGGCAATCAGGGCGGTGTCGGTGAGGAACTCCTGGCGCAGCAGGACCGGGTCACTGGGTGACGTGGCGTCGATGAGTGCCGACAGGTGCGGGTCGGTGAGAACGGCTCGCAGGGATCCATGCGCGGTGGCAATCGAGGTTGTCGCCGTGGAGGCGGGGTCCGTCGTCGGAAGCGCATCGGCCGGAAGGACGATGGCGCCGATGCCGGCGGCCGTGAGCACGTCGGCGGCCGCGGCATCGATGCGCCCGTACGGCGACCACGCAAGTCCACCGGTAACCGGGTGACCGAGGACATCCGCTCCGACCACCGGCCCCTGGGTGACTGCGCGCACGACATCAGCGGTGAGCCCCGCGCGAACGAGGGCACTGGTGTCGACATCCGCATAGGGAAGGACACGTGTGGGCGCCGACTTGGTCGCTGTCGTCAGCCGACGCAGCCAGTCCTCCGCCTGCTCCGGATGCGCGCCGACGGTTGGTGCGCCGGACGTGAGCACCTGGTAGCCGTCGGACATGTCGCGCGCGGTCTGCAGCAGGGCCGGGTCGAGGACCCATGACACTGAGGAAGGCTCGTGCGACGCGGCATCGACGAGCGCAGCCAGGCGTCCTCCGGGGGCGAGTTCCTGCGGTGTGCGGTCATCAAGGAGGACCCCGTTGGCGGTGCGTGCGGGCCAGTCGACCACCGGCCACAGCCACGTGACGTCGATCGGCTGCGGGCTCGCCGGGAAGTACGGCACGACCGTGCGTACCTCGCCGATGCGCACGGGAGCGCCACCTCCGGCGGCCCCGGTGACCTCCACGCCGATCACCCACGCACCCGCGGCGGACAGGTGAAGTGCCGACATCGGCACGGTGAGGGAGAACGGTGCGCTTGACCCGGGAGCGAGTGTGGCGGCGACGGTGTCCGTGCTTCCGGCGACGGGGACGGAGTCGGGCTCGGTGGACGATTCGGGTGCGGCAAGAGCGTCGGTGAGGTCGGTGCGCGTCGTTATCGGTGTGCGCCCGCGCCGCAGCCGCACGGTGACGTCGGTGAACGACTCCAGGCCGGTGGACTGCAGGCGTCCGGAGACGCGCAGGGTGTCCCCGGCGCGCGGAATAGCCGGGCTCAGGGCGTCGACGGTGAGGCGCACCGGCAGCAGCGAGGTGTCGGCGTGGGCGGCGGGAGCACCGGTGGCCGCCGTGCCCACGCCCAGGGTGATGAGAAGTGCGGCGGCGACGGCCGCCGTTCGCGTCGCTCGTGCACGTCGTCGGATCACGCGCTGTCCGCGGCGCCGCGCCGTGGTCGCGCCACCATCCCGCGCACCTGCTCCAGCAGGCGACGCTCACCCGCGTACCGGAGTCGACCGACCGCCTCCTCCAGGGACACCCAGGCGACTGCCGCGACCTCCGGATCAGCGTCCGACAGGTCGGTGGTCTGCGCCTGCATGAGGAAGTGGTGAACGGTCTTATGCACGCGGGCGCCCTGGGCCATGAACCAGAAGTCGATCGTGCCGAGGCTCGCCAGGATCGTCCCGGTCACGCCGGTCTCCTCGCGGACCTCGCGGATGGCGGCGGCCTCGAGGGTCTCGCCGGACTCCAGGTGCCCCTTCGGCAGGGACCACACCAGGCGTCCGCGGGCGTCGCGGCGGGCGATGAGGGCTGCCCGACCCTTGCGATCCTGACGGTCCAGCACGATGCCGCCGGCCGAGGTCTCCTCGACGCGTCTGCCGCCTGAGGCCGACCCGCGGCCTCCTGTGGCCGGTCCCCGGCCACTCGAGGCCGGTCCGCGACCTCCGGGTGTGCGGGGGGCGGCCATGGCCGAAGGATAGGCGCCTCGTGCGTACTCTCTCGGGCGTGGACGCGGCGACTCGGGATGCCCAGAAGCAGCTGGCGGAGGCGCTCCTGCCCCTGGCCGCCCCGCTGTCGGCGGTGGGTCGCCGATTCACTGAGGCGGGGCACGAGATCGCCCTCGTGGGGGGCCCCGTTCGTGATGCGCTGCTGGGGCGCCTGGGCCCCGACCACGACCTGGACTTCACCACGAGTGCCCGTCCCGACGAGATCGTGGCGCTGCTGTCGGGTGTCGCTGATGCGGTGTGGGACGTGGGCATCCGCTTCGGCACGGTCGGTGCGCGCCTGGCGGGACGTGAACTGGAGATCACCACCTACCGGGCCGAGCGCTATGACCCGTCCTCGCGCAAGCCCGAGGTCGATTTCGGTGACTCGCTGGCCGGCGACCTCGGCCGACGCGACTTCACCGTCAACGCGATGGCGGTGCGACTGCCGGACCTGTCGTTCGTCGACCTCCACGGCGGCCTGGATGACCTGGCTGCGAAGGTGCTGCGCACGCCGGGACGCGCGGCTGACTCCTTCAGCGACGACCCGCTGCGGATGATGCGCGCAGCCCGCTTCAGCGCCCAACTGGCCTTTTCGGTCACCGACGACGTGATCACCGCGATGACCGAGCAGGCGCCGCGCCTGGAGATCGTGTCGGCCGAGCGGATCCGCGAGGAGCTCGTGCGGATCGTCATGTCACCGGACCCGCGACGCGGACTCGGCCTGCTCGTCGACACCGGTCTGGCGCCGTACGTGCTCCCCGAACTCCCACTTCTGCGGCTGGAGGTGGACGAGCACCACCACCACAAGGACGTCTACGAGCACACCCTGACCGTGCTGGAGCAGGCGATCGCGCTGGAGCAGGCGCACGATCCTGCATCCGGGCCGGATCTCGTCCTGCGTCTGGCCGCGCTCCTGCACGACATCGGTAAGCCGCGCACGCGCAACTTCGAGTCCGATGGTCGGGTCTCGTTCCACCACCACGAACTCGTCGGTGCGCGCATGACGCGCAAGCGCCTGGCCGCGCTGCGGTTCTCCAACGATGTCATCGACGAGGTCTCCACCCTCGTCGCCCTGCACCTGCGGTTCCACGGCTACGGGTCGGGGGAGTGGACCGACTCCGCGGTGCGGCGCTACGTGCGCGATGCCGGTGCGCAGCTCACCCGGCTGCACAAACTCACGCGCGCGGACTGCACCACGCGCAACCGTCGTCGCGCCATCGCACTGCAGCGGTCCTACGACTCGCTGGAGGCGCGCATCGCAGAGTTGGCGGCTCAGGAGGAGCTCGAGGCCATCCGCCCGGACCTCGATGGCACGGCAATCATGGCGCTGCTCGACCTTCCCCCCGGACCGGTGGTCGGCGAGGCGTACCGGTTCCTGCTCGACCTGCGCCTGGACCGCGGTCCGATGTCGCGCGAGGACGCGGAAGCGGCCCTGCGGGCCTGGTGGGCGGCGCGTCCGCGCTGACCGCGGGTTCGAGCTCCGGCTATGTGACTACTCGCCGAGCAGCCGATGGGTCGTGTAGAGCGCGGCCCAACGGGTCATCCAGGTGCCCATCGGCTGGGGCGCGGGAGCAAGCTCGCCATTGATGGTGGGAGCGACAGTGCGAACGGTCATGCGCAGCGGGGTGGGCTGTGCGGAGGTCACGTCAGTTCCTTTCAGCGGTGGATCTCACCTGCTGACAGGGAACCTCACGAGGATTGCGCGGACGTTAACTCCGTCCGATTTTCGCCCGCCGATGCGGCAATCGTGATGAGTGTCACCACACCGGCGGCCAGGAGTGAGGCCCAGATCACTTCGGTGACATCGAGGATTCCGCCGTTGACGAGCAGTCCACCGACCACGACGAACGCGATCCACAGCAGCGCGGTGCGGTACTTGCGCACGAACGCCCCCACCTCGGGAGCGGGGATGTATGCCCCGATCTGGGCGAGCCCGCGCTGCACGGGGGCCTTGAGGAACCGGGCCGCACGGGTGCGCGACCCCAGGAACCCGAACACGACCGCCACGATGCCCAGCGCGATGAGCGCCTGCAGTCCGGCGACCAAGTACTTCAGCAGCGTCGTGTAGAAGACCTCCGACGCCGGACCGAAGACAGTGCCCTCGAGCTGGTTGACGAACGCGGTCTGGCCGGCATTGACCGCGGCGATGAGCGCGAATCCCCACCCGATCGTGCAGGCGCCGGCGACGATCACCCACGCGGCCCGCCGTCGTGCCACGGCGATGCCGATGGCGAACAGGGCACCGACGATGAGCGGCAGCCATGCCAGGAACGGATTGGCGAGCTGGTAGATCGCCTGGATCTGCGCGAGGCCGGGCGCCTTGAGGAGCACGACCTGGGCGGACGTCTCGGGGAGCGTGATCATCCCGACGAGGGGCACCCCCTTACTGACCAGGTACTCCTGCATCCCGGACATCGTCGACGAGATGTCGAGGACGACGTTGTCGCCGTTGAGCTGGATGGGACCGCCGTCCTTGCCCTCCAGGATGTTGACGATGCCCTTCTGCGCGGTCTTGTTCAGGGCGATCCAGGCGTCGGCGAACTGCGGGGACGCGACGAACTTGTGCACGAGGTCGCCGACGAGGTTGTTCACGCCCGCGGAGATCGGCCCGGCCAGGCTCTTGGCGATCCCGCTGTTGGGCAGCAGCTTGTCGATGAACGACGTGACCGTGGTCTGGGTGTCGAGCTGAGCGGTGACCGCGTCAGTGATGGCGTTGGCGATGGAGTCCTGTACCGCCGGGTCGTGGATGAGAGGACCGACCGTGGCGATGTAGGCCTCGGAGTCGACAAGGGTGCGCTGCCCCCACGAGCCGATCGCTGCGACCGGCGTGGAGACGATGGCCAGAATCAGCACGATCACGGCGATGACCGAACGGACGATGAGCCCGGGTCGGTGTGCGTGCGTGGGCGTGCTCTCGGTTGAGGTCGTCATCTGTGCTCCTCCTGACGTCGCGTGGGGACTCTACGGCTCGTGCACGGCCCGCAGGAGGACTTCCGCGCACGTACACTCACCCAATGGCTGCGCCACGTCGGTCGTCTATTCGTGGGACGGTCGTGCGCGGCGACTCGGGGCGTCACGTTCCCACTCCTGCGGTGGCCGAACCTGTTGCTGATCCCACCCGCCCGCGACGACTCCTCCACCACGGACTCGAGCGTCGGGCCGCCCTGCGCCGGCTCGTGCGCGGTGGTGCGCTGGATTCCGACCTGTGCGACGCCGATCCCTATCTCCTGCGCGCGGCCCAGCACCATGGCGAAGACGCAGGAATGCCGTGCCCCGCGTGCCACGACGAGGGCCTTGTCCTTCTCACCTATGTGTTCGGCGACCAGCTCGGGCCCTACTCCGGACGCCTGCGCGCCACTGACGAGCTCCCGGTCATGGCGCGGCAGTTCGGGGAATTCACCGTGCACGTGGTCGAGGTGTGTCCCCGCTGCCACTGGAACTTCCTGCTCACCACGTACGTCCTTGGTGACGGCGTGCCGCGCCCGGCCCCACGGGCCCCGCGTGATCTCCTTGATTAGCGGTCGGAACGTGCGGCCGCAGCAGTAGCCGCTTCCCCGCCCCCGAAGGACCGCCGTGAGCAGCAGGAGACCCGCGTCCGGCGACGCGCCCCGTCGGCGCGCCGCACCTCCGCGGCGTCCTCCGGCGAAGAAGCGTCGCCCGGCTCGCCCACCGCGCCGGCGTCACCCGTTCCTGTGGCTGCTGGCGATCCTGCTGCTGGTGGCCGGGGCGGCGTTCTCCGTCTTCGCCATCCTCGTGGCCCGAACCACCGTGCCCACACCCAACGAGATGGCCACCAACCAGGCCACCGTCGTCTACTACGCCGACGGCACCAATGAGATCGGTCGGCTCGGCGACACGACCCGTCGGTCGATCCCACTGGACCAGGTGCCTGCTGATGTGCAGCACGCGGTGCTCGCGGCGGAGGATCGCAGCTTCTACGACCACGGCGGCATCTCGCCCTTCGGCATCGGGCGCGCGATCCTGAACAACGTCACCGGTGGATACACGCAGGGCGGCTCGACCATCACCCAGCAGTACGCCAAGAACGCGTTCCTCACCCAGGAGCGCTCCTGGGACCGCAAGATCAAGGAGGCACTGCTCGCCTTCAAACTTGAGACGGTGGTGTCGAAGGACCAGATCCTCGGCGACTACCTCAACACGATCTACTTCGGCCGCGGTGCGTACGGCATCGACGCGGCGGCACGCGCCTACTTCGGTCAGCCGGTGCAGGAGCTCGACGCGTCGCAGGCCGCCGTGCTCGGCGCGATCATCAAGTCACCCAACGGACTGGCGCCGGAGAAGGACCTCGCCGGCCTCAAGGCGCGCTGGACCTATGTGCTCGACGGCATGGTCTCGCAGGGCTGGCTCACCCAGAAGCAGCGCGACGCCGCGCAGTTCCCTCGCATCAAGAAGGGCGACGGAGTCAACCGTCTGGGCGGCCAGACCGGCTACATCCTCACCGCGGTCCAGGACGCTCTGCACGCTCAAGGCTTCGACGACCAGCAGATCCAGACCGGTGGACTACGGGTCACCACCACGATCGACCTCAACGCGCAGCGCTCAGCGTCGGCGGCCGTGCGCAATGCCGGGCCGCAGTCGCGCACCAAGGGCCTGCGCATCGGGCTCGCAGCGGTGCGGCCGGGCACCGGCGAAGTTGTCGCGATGTATGGCGGCGAGGACTTCATCGCCGACCAGATCAACAACGCCACGCACCCCTTCGCGCAGGCGGGCTCGACGTTCAAACCCTTCGCGCTTGCTGCGGCCACCGAGCAGGGCGTGCCGCTGACGTCGTGGTGGCCCGGTGATTCCCCGTCGACGGTCAACGGCTACACGTTCGCCAACTACGCCGACAAGTCGTACGGACCCGTGACGCTTCTGCAGGCCACCCAGGAGAGCATCAACTCCGCGTACGTCAACCTGGAGAACGAGGTGGGCGTCGCCAAGGTCGCCGACGCGGCGGTGCGTGCGGGCATCCCGACCGACACCCCGGGCCTGGGGCTGAAGGACCTCAACCTCACGTTCGTGCTGGGCACGGCGTCACCGTCGGGCCTGGACATGGCCGACGCCTACGCCACCTTCGCTGCACGCGGCGTGCGCTCGACGCCCTACCTGCTGGCGTCGGTCAAGGGCGCCAACGATGGGCTGCTGTTCGAGGCCAAGCCGCGCACTCAGGCGATGTTCGACAAGGGGGTCGCCGACACCGTCACGTACGCGCTCAGTCGCGTCGTGACGAACGGCACCGGAAAGGCCGCACTCGCACTCGGACGACCCGCTGCCGGAAAGACCGGCACGACTGACAACAACATGTCGGCGTGGTTCGTCGGCTACACCCCGCAATTGTCGGCGGCGGTGCTCATGGCCAAGGAGGGTCCCGACGGCATGCCGATGTCGATGAGCGGCACCGGCGGGCTGAAGACGGTGACCGGCGGGTCGTTCCCCGCGGCCATGTGGACCGCATTCATGAAGGGTGCGCTCGCTGGCCAGCCACGGCAGTCGTTCCCCAATCCGCCGGCGGGAGTGAAGCTGCCGAAGAACTGTCCGACCGACCTCACCGCACCGATTCCGTCGGGATGCCCGACCCCGCAGGTTGAGGCGGGTCTCGTCGAGGGCGTCGACGGTAGCCTCCTGCCCGGCATCGGGGACGTCGCTGCAAGCCAGTCCCCGGACGCCTCGCTCATCTCCCCGTCCCCGTCACCCGCGTCGGGCGGCTCGAGCAAGAAGCCCGCTCAGCCCACGGCAGAAGGAAGGCCCTAGTGGAGGTCGTCGAGCCGGGTCGCACCGACCCGGTTGTGGCCTCCCTTACCGAGGCGGTCGGCGGCCCGATGGGCGCCCGCGCCGCCCGCGGCACGTCGTGGTGGACGCCGGTGCGCGTCCTGGTGGGCATGGCGACGATCGCCTACGCCGTCGGCTACGCGCTTGACCTGTCGTGCGTGCACGACGGCTGGCGCTCGCCGGAGAACTACGAGCACCTGTGCTACACCGACATCACGCCCCTGTACGGCGCCCGCGGCTTCGCCGACGGAGTGCTGCCGTACCTGCAGCACACCCCCGACGGTCAGTACCTGGAGTACCCGGTCCTCACCGGTGCGTTCATGCAGACCAGTTCATGGATCACCACACTGGCCGCGCACGTGATCGACGGTGCCAACCGCGCATCCGTGTTCTTCCATGTCAACGTGCTGGGGCTGTTCCTGGCGTTCCTCGTCACCGTCATCGCCACCGCGCTCACGGTCAAGCGACGCCCGTGGGATGCCGCGATGGTGGCCGTCGCGCCCACGATGATCCTGGCGGCGACGATCAACTGGGACCTGCTGCCACTGGCGTTCTCCGGTCTGGCGCTGCTGCTGTGGTCGCGAAGCAAGCCGTTCCCGGCCGGTCTTCTGCTCGGCCTGGCCGTCGCCGCGAAGTTCTATCCGATCGTGTTCCTCGGGGCGTTTCTGCTGCTGTCGCTGCGCACGGGGCGATGGCGCGCCTTCGGTGCGCTGCTCGGCGGCACCGCCGTGTCGTGGCTCATCGTCAACATCCCGATCGCGATCGCCAACCCCGAGGGCTGGTCGTACTTCTACCGATTCAGCGGGTTCCGCGGCGAGGACTTCGGCTCGATCTGGTTCGGGTTCACCGAGGCCGGACTCGGGACGGTGCCTACAGACATCCTCAACACCGTGTCCAGCGGGACGTTCCTGGTGCTGTGCGCCGGTATCGCCGTGCTCGC
>CAYFLO010000048.1:0-9353 GCA_964343995.1 uncultured Bifidobacteriaceae bacterium | reverse complement strand
TGCAGCAGCGCTGCTGCACCCTGGTGCACCTGCCAGAACGAGGTGGGCCGGAGGCGCCAGTGCTGATCGGCGAGGTCCTGTTCCACCCATGCCGGCCCCGACACCTCGCGCACACCGCCGCCGGTGACGACGACACTCACCCGACCGTCGCTGCCCACAGCGCACACGGCTTCGGTCGCAGCCGAGTCACCCGCTCGCGCAGCGGGCGGTCGCATGAGCGCCGGGTGGGCGATGACGCACTGCTCCACCGAGACCACGTCGTGGCTGCGGAATCCGCGCAGCCCCCAGGGGCCAGCCTCACGTGACCAGCGCATCCGAGTGCGGTAGCCCAGGCCGCTGTCGTCTCCGGGAACCTGCTGCACCCGAGGCGCCAGTCGCTCCCAGTCGTCGTCGGTCACCCCACCGGTGCGGCGCATCGCATCGCGCAGCATGGCCGTCTTCCACTCCAGTTGGGCGGGCCGGGCCACATGCTGGAGGTCACAGCCTCCGCAGCGTCCGGCAAGGGAGCAGGGAGCACTCACTCGGTCAGGTGACGCATGGACAACCTCAACGACATGCGCGTGCAGCACCCGCCCCCGCTCATGGTCGATGCTGACGACCACATGTTCGCCGGGAAGCCCTCCACGCACCATCAGGGTGCGATCCATCGCGTGAGCCAGGACGTAACCACCTTGAGCGACCCGCTCCAGAGTGACCTCCACACGCTCCACGGGCGGCAGCGTAGGCGGCGTGTAGCGTGCGACCGTGCACTACGTGATCCTGGGGTGTGGGCGCGTCGGCTCGCTGCTGGCGCAGCGGCTCGACGACCTGGGCCACAGCGTCTCCGTGGTCGACATGGACCCTTCGGCGTTCCGCAAGCTCGGCGACGGGTTCCGCGGACAGACGGTCACCGGAGTCGGCTTCGACCGCGAAACCCTGGAGCGCGCCGGTATCGAGCGAGCGGACGCCTTTGCCGCCGTGAGCAGCGGCGACAACTCCAACATCCTGGCCGCGCGCGTCGCCCGGGAGACCTATGGCGTCGCCAGCGTCGTCGCCCGCATCTACGACCCCCGTCGCGCCGAAATCTATGAGCGCCTGGGCATCCCGACGGTGGCCACCGTGGCCTGGACCACCGGTCAGATCATGCGGCGCATGCTGCCCATGGGCGCCCTGGAGGAGTACCGCGATCCCAGCGGCACCATGGCCCTGGGTGAGATCCATGTGCACCCCGGATGGATCGGTCGCCGCACGACGGTCCTGGAGAACGCCTCAGGTGCCCGCGTCGCCTTCATCACCCGCTACGGCGCGGCCTTCCTTCCCGGCCCCGACACCGTTCTGCAGGACGGTGACCTCGTGCACGCCGTGTACCCGGTCTCGCTTGCCGAGGTCGTGACGGCTGCCTTCGACAATCCCCCGGGAGGCGAACTGTGAGGATCGCCATCGCCGGAGCGGGCAAGGTGGGGCGCTCCATCGCCCGCGAGCTGCTCACCTACGGCCACCAGGTCCTCCTGATCGACAAGGACACCGAGCTGGCCCGCCCCGATGTCGTCGAGGGAGCCGACGTGCTCCTGGCCGATGCGTGTGAGATCTCCGCTCTCGACCAGGCCGACCTGCCCAGCTGTCAGGTGGTCGTCGCCGCCACCGGTGATGACAAGGTCAATCTCGTCGTCTCCCTACTGGCCAAGACCGAGTACGGCGTGCCGCGCGTGGTCGCCCGCGTCAACCATCCCAAGAACGAGTGGATGTTCGACGAGTCGTGGGGCGTCGACGTCGCCGTCTCCACACCGCGCATGCTGGTGGCTCTTGTCGAGGAGGCCGTCTCCGTCGGCGATCTGGTGCGCCTGTTCAGCTTCCGACAGGGCAACGCCAATCTCGTGGAGATCACGCTCAGCCCGGACTGCCCGGTGGCCGGCCAGCGCGTGGGCGATCAGACCTGGCCGACCGACACGGCGCTCGTGGCGATTGTGCGCGGTGCCCGCGTCATCACGCCATCGGCCGACGATCCCCTCGTCGCGGGTGACGAACTGCTTTTCGTCACTGCGCCGGACCAGGAGCCCGCGCTCCAGCGCATGCTCGGCCACCTGTGACGTCGCAGCCTCAAACGTCGCACGCCTCACCGACCGACCTACAACGACTCTCCCGCATCGCTCGCTGACGACTCCGCGCGACGCGCCTCGGCGCGCACCCGCGCCCACGCTGGTGCGAGCATCCGATAGGTGAACCACGCCGCCGCGAGGTAGAGCGGCACGCCCATGACGACCTTGACCACCCCGAGGGCCCCCACCGCGCCCGCAAAGTACAACGGGAGCTGGACGAGCAGGCGACCGAAGAACAACGCCACCCAGATCCATGACGCGGCCGCGTAGGTGCGCCGCAGCTGCGGCTGGTGACGCCAGGCCGTGCGCTGGCCGGTGAGGAACCCCATGCCCAGGCCAAGAAGCGGCCACCGCACCAGGATGCTGATGAGGAACGCCGAGCCGTAGGCCGCGTTCTGGATGAACCCGGGCAGGAAGTAGTTCTCCGCCTTGCCGGTGAACTTGGCGAAGGCCGCTGAGATCGCCACACCGGCGAACCCGGCAAGCACCTGGCGCATCGGCTCCCGGCGGATCGCGCGAATGACGACGAACACAAGGCCCGCGGCGAGGGCGCATCCGACGGCCACGGCGAGGTTGTTCCCCGTCACCAGATAGGCGATGACGAACACCAGTGTCGGCACACCCGAGTCGATGATTCCGCGCCAGCCGCCGAGGGCGCGTTCGAGCAGCAGGGTCTCCTCGCGGATGTCGTCGGCCGTCTCGTGCCCGAGGTTGTCGTCTCCCTCGCGCGACGTGAGGTTGTCAGTCATGCGGGGCCGGTCGAAGCTCGTAGCGCGGGTTGTAGATCACGGGCGCGGCATCAGTTCCGGCCAGTCGCCCGTGCACGGTCAGACGTCGTCCCGGCGTGATTCCTGGGATCCGCCGACGGCCCAGCCACATCACGCGCACGCTGCTCGTGCCGTCGAACAGGTCGGCCTCCACGGCGGGAACTCCGCCGGACGGATGAAGCTCCAGGGATCGGATCAGCCCGGTGACGGAGACCGGCGTGCCGATCTCGCAGTCGGCGATGGGGACCACCCCGACGTCGCCACGCACGTGCGCGGCCACCTCGGCAGCGGCCACCTGCTCGACGGTCCGATTCAGGCGCCGCCACAGACCCCGGAGCCCCTCATGGGGGGCCGAGCGCTCGCGGGTGATGGCCACCGGGTCAGAGTAGGCGCACTCACCTCGCGCCCACGCACGGCATCAGCGCCGCCACATCAGCGCGTCTCCGTGATCTCCGGACCGCGCTCGAAGGGGGACGGAAGCGACATGCCCGAAACAGACGTCTGCTCGGCCATGCCCGGCAGGCGCATGGGAAGCGGCGAGCCGACCGGCATGGCCTCGCGACCGCGCACGACGATGACGGAGCGGAACACGTCATCCACGAGATCGGCCGCAGCCCCGGGGCGTGCGGCGGCTCCCAGGAAGATGCCCCGCAGGAACCACCGTGGTCCGTCGACGCCGACGAAGCGGGCGGGCTGGAGCGCGGACGACCCATCGCCGGCATTCACCTGGGCGCGGATCTCCGGCCCGAAGGGGCCCTCGGCCAGTTCGCCGAGCCCTCCTCCACCACCGAGGCCGTCGAGGATCTGTGTGCGCACGTCTTGCCACATCCCGGCCGACTTGGGTGCGGCGAAGGCCTGTACCTGCACGGCACCGCTGCCGGTGGCCAGCGTGACGGCCACGATCGCACCCGTGCTCTGGTCGGCCTGCACCTGCACCTCGACCCCCTCACGTGCGGGGATGAGAAGCGACCCCAGGTCGATGCGCTCGATCGAGGGATCCTCGTCGACCTCACTGACGTCGAAGGGTCCGGTCTGCTCGCGATTCACGATGCCTCCTGACCGGACACGCTACCCGCGTGCCCCCCGGTCGAACCGAATCCCCCGGCGCCCCGATGACTGCCAGGAAGTGTTGCGACCTCCACGAGTGACGCCTGACACACCTCCTGGATGACGAGCTGGGCAATGCGGTCGCCGCGAGCGATGGTGACGCGTGCCTGCGGATCATGGTTGATGAGAATGACGCTGATTTCGCCGCGGTAACCGGCATCGATGGTGCCGGGGGCATTCACCAGGGTGACGCCATGGCGCAGCGCCAGTCCACTGCGTGGGTGCACGAGCGCGACGAAGCCCGCAGGAAGGGCGATCGCGATCCCGGTCGCGACGAGCGCACGCTCACCCGGCTCGAGGGACACATCGCTGCGCGCGCGAAGATCCAGGCCGGCATCGCCGGGGTGCTCGTAGGACGGCAGCGGCAGCTCGGGGTCCAGGCGCTGGACGAGCACCTCCACGGGGGTCACGGAGCGACCTCCACGTCGTCACCGTCACCGCGCCAGGCCGGACCACCCGCGGCCCGATCGGCGATGGCATCGCGAACCTCGTCGGCACTCCCGTGGGTGAGGAAGTGCTCGATGGGCACCTGGACGAACAGTGCGGCAGCGGCGATGGCGATCGTGCCGTCCTCGAAACGACCCTCGGCACTGGTGAACACCTTGCGTCCGTCGACGCCATCGACGCGGGCATCCAGGAGCAGCACGGATCCCACCGGGACCGGCCGACGGAAGTCGACCTCGAGCCTTCCGGTGACCGCCGGCCTGCCGACGAGCCAGTTGACCGATCCCAGGATCTCGTCCAGCACTGCGGTGAGAAGCCCGCCATGCGCCAGTCCCGGGGCGCCCTGGTGCTGGTCGCTCACCACCATGCGCCCCGTGACCGTCAGACCCTCGCCCGCCGTGGCGTCGACATGAAGTCCGGTGGGGTGGTCGATTCCGCACCCGAAGCACCAGCGGTAGTGCGAGGGGATCGCTTCTCCGGGCGCGGGTGCATGCGGCCCGCGAGGCGGAATGACCGCGCTGGCCGGGGGCGTGGTGGCGGCTGATGCCGTGGACCTCATGGCCCGCGATCCTGCCGCATGCCATCCTGCGCCCGTGAGGTCACCGGCACGCCTGCTGCCCGGCCCGCTCATGTGGGTGCTCATCGCCGTCCTGGCCGGGTGCCTGGCCTGGGCCTATGGCGCGGCCATCGGAGCGATGGCCGGGATCGTCACCTTCGCGATCACGGCAGGTGTCCTGGGCGCTCTGGCCTGGTTCACGTCCCCGCGCATCGGTGCGACTCCGGCGGGCCTGCGCGCGGGGCGCGCCGTGCTGCCCTGGAGCGCCATCGTCGGAGCGGAACCGGTCTCACGGCAGGACATCGCCCGCCTGAGGGGACCGGGCGCGGATGCTCGCCTGTTCACCGAACTGCGGCCGTGGTCAGCCCGTGGGGGCGTCCTGGTGACGTTGAGGGACCCCGCGGACCCGCATCCGGCCTGGCTTGTCGGGTATCGCCACCCGGACGTCCTCGTCCGGCAGATCCTTGAGAGCATGGACCACCCTGAGACCAAGGAGCTGCCGTGACCGATCGCCGAACGCCCGCCCCGGCCGCTGCCGACGACTCCCCCGAGCTCCACATCAATCCGATGGCCCACCTCATTGCGCCGCTGGTGGCCATCGGTGCCACGTTCGTCGTGCGCAAGGTGATGGACCGCACCTATCAGGGGGTCACCGGACACAAGGCCCCCGACTCACGTGATCCAGGCGTCACGCTTACGCGGGCACTGATCTGGACGGCCGTGACGGCCGCGACCGCGGCCCTGGTGGAGGTGGCCGTCTACCGCGCGGCGAACAGCTGGGGTTCGCACCCGGAGTAGCAGCGGCGATCCTGCTCCGCGCCTAGGCGCACTCGCGGCAGATCGGACCCTTCTTGCCCTCATGGTCCAACTGGCTTCGGTGCTGCACCAGGAAGCAGGAACTGCAGGTGAATTCGTCCGACTGCCGCGGAAGGACCCGGACGGTCAGCGACTCATCGGACAGGTCGGCGCCGGGCAGCTCAAGGTTCTCAGCGAGCTCCGCTTCGTCGACGTCGACAGCGGAGGCAGCCTTGTCTGCGCGCCGAGCCTTGAGCTCCTCCAGGGAGTCCTCGGCCAGCTCCTCATCGGTCTTGCGTGGCGCGTCGTAGTCGGTTGCCACCCGATCCTCCTGTCGTGCACGTTGCCCGGTACTGCCCTGAACGTTCTCTGCCGGGGCGCACATTCCCGCCCGCGGGCGCAGATTGTGCACCATGCCCTGGGGCGCCGTCTGGCAGGGTGGGGGCCGCCACGCCGACAGACATGCGCCCCCGGAGGTCGACCCTGGGGTCGGGAAAGGCAGGACCCGTGCCCCTGTATGCCCTGGGCGACCGGATGCCCACGATCGACCCCTCCGCGTTCATCCACCCGGATGCGGTGATCATCGGGGACGTCCGCATCGGCGCGGAATCCAGCATCTGGCCCACGGCGGTCCTGAGGGGCGACTTCGGGACCATCACCATCGGCGCGCAGACGTCGATCCAGGACGGGACGATCATCCACTGCACGTCCACCCTCAACACAACGGTGGGAAACCGCTGCACGGTCGGCCACAACGCCCACCTGGAGGGCTGCACGATCCTGGACGACAGCCTCGTGGGCTCCGGCTCGATCGTCCTGCATCGGGCGGTGGTTGGTCCGCACGCCCTCGTCGGCGCCAACGCGGTAGTCAACAACGACAAGGTGGTCCCCGCCTATGCACGTGCGCTGGGGGTACCCGCCGTCGTTACCGAGAACGCCGTGCCGGAAGGGTCACTGCGGCATGGTGTCGACACCTATGTCGCTGCCGCACACCGCTACCGAGCCGAGTTGCGCCGGTTGGACTGACCGATCACACCCGGTGGGCACCCAGCCCCTCCAGAACTGACAGGAGCGGGTCAGCGATCCGGGGCGCACTCACCAGCACTCCGTCACCGGGATCCGTCCCTCCGATCGGACGCACGACGGCCCCTGCTTCCCGGGCGATGAGCGACGCCGCACACAGGTCCCACGGCTTCAGGCCCACTTCGAAGAAGGCGTCCGATCGACCCGACGCGACGAAGCACATGTCCACGGTTGCGGCTCCGATGCGGCGGATATCGCGCACCTGCCCCAACAGATCCGCGACCACCGCACCCTGGCGCAGCCGACGAGCGGCGTCGTACCCGAACCCCGTCGCGACGAGGGTCGCGCCGAGGTCGCTCACATCGCTGGGTACCAGGACCCGTCCGGACGCCGGGAGAGCCGGCGCGGTCACACCGTCATTCATCGACACGTCGCAGGCGAAAGCCCCCTGGTCACGCACCGCGACCCAGGCCATGCCGAGTGTCGGGGAGACCACCACCCCCGCAGACGCGCCCAGGGCGTCCTCCACACCGACCGACACCGCCCAACACGGCAGGTCGTACAGGTAGTTGACGGTGCCATCGAGGGGATCGATGACCCAGCGCATTCCCGTCGTCCCCGAGCGTGCACCGCCCTCCTCCCCCAGGATCGCGTCGTCGGGGCGCTCCCGGCGGATCATCGCCACGATCCGCTCCTCGGCACCCCGGTCCATCTGCGTCACCGCATCGGTCGGCGTTGACTTGGCCTCCACCTCCAGCGCCGCCGGACGCTCGTACGCCAGGAACATGGCCGCGCCCACGGCACTGCGCCACGCCAGATCAAGGAGGCCGTCCTGCGGGATCGCCCGGTTCTCTTCGGTGGACATGGCCGCACGCTAGCGTCGCGACATGGCCAACGTGTACGCCCGCGCACTGGCCCTCCCCGGCGCCTGGCAGTTCTCCGGCAGCGCCTTCATCGCCCGACTCCCGCTGTCGATGGCCGGCCTGGGCACCGTCCTGCTCATCAGCACACTGTCGGGCTCCTACGCGGAGGCCGGCACGGTCGTGGCGAGTTACGGGGTCGTCGGGGCGCTGGGCAGCATTGTCAGCGCGCGCCTGGCCGATCGCTGGGGCCAGAACCGCCTGCTGCCGATCCTGGCGGTGCTCGACACCGCCGCCCTGCTCACCGTCGTCGCACTGGAGCTCCACCACGCGCCGCTGATCGCCACGATGGCCGCCGCCGCCGTCGCCGGCTTCACCGCTCCACCTATCGGCTCCTTCGTCCGGGCCCGCTGGGTGCACGTCACCAATGATCCGGCGACCCTGCGCTCCGGCTTCGCACTGGAGAGCATCGTCGATGAGGTGATCTTCACGGTCGGTCCGCTGCTCACCGCCTGGCTTGCCTTCACCTTCGCCCTTCCGCTGCCCCTGTACGTGGCCTGCGGCCTCACACTCGTGGGCTCCCTGCTCCTTGCCCTCCAGCGCGGATCACAGCCGGTCGTCCACCACGAGGCGCGCACCCGCCGACGTTCGGCCCTGGCCCTTCCCGGTGTGGCCCTGGTCGTGCTCGCCAGCCTGGGCATGGGTGCCCTGTTCGGCGCCGACGAGGTGACCACGGTGGCCTTCGCGCGCATCGCCGGCGCGGACACCGCGACAGGCATCGTCCTGGGACTCTTCGCCGTCGGATCGATGCTGGGAGGGCTGTTCTTCGGCGCACGTCATTGGCATGCACCGCTGGCACGTCAGGGCGCCCTTCTCCTGACGGCGCTTCTTATCGGAATCGCCATCCTGCCGTGGATGCGCTCGGTCCTCACGCTGACGATCGCCACCTTCGTGGCGGGTCTCCTCGTCGCCCCCTGTCTCATCGTCCTGTTCTCCTTCGCCGAGCGTCTCGTCCCGGCTGCGCAGCTCACCGAAGGCCTCACCTGGACCTCGTCCGCGCTGGGGATCGGGTTCGCCATCGGATCGGTCTGCGGCGGCGCCCTCGTCGACAGTCATGGCACCACTGCGGGGTTCTGGCTCTGCACGGGGTCGGTGGCATGGTCGCTGCTGTGGATTGTGGCCGGACAGCGCACGCTCCTCGCGCATGCGGCTCCCGGCCCCGCCCCCCTCGCGCCGATCTCGCTCGTCCAGGAACCCATCCCCGGACCGGCACCCGGCGCCTTCGAGGACGAGGGCGGTCCCTCACGCTAGGTTTCGCCCTAGGCAGCAGCCGCTGCCGACGGTCTCGAACAGGAGTCGGGTACACGGTGAGCACCTTCAGTCCTCGCGACGTCCAGGCGCGTGTGCGCGCCGGCGAGTCCGCGCAGGAGGTGTCCGCCGACACCGGCTGGCCGTTGGACAAGGTCGAGCGATACGCCGAGCCGCTCCTGCAGGAACGCGCCTACATCGCCGAGCAGGCGCAGTCGGTCGAGGTCCGACGCAGCGGAGGCTCCGTCACTCTCCTTCAGACGGCACAGCACGCCCTGGGCTCCCCCGACCAGCACCTCACGTGGGATGCCTTCCGTCGCGACGACGGCCGCTGGATCGTCATCGCCCGCTACGGCGTGGGCGACAAGGCCCGTCAGGCGCAGTGGACCTATGACCCGGCTGGCCGCAACCTTCATCC
>CAYFLO010000047.1:0-9385 GCA_964343995.1 uncultured Bifidobacteriaceae bacterium | reverse complement strand
CGCGCGTGACCCGCATCGCCGTCGTCTACGCGTCAGCCACCGGCAACGTCGCCGCCATGGCGCACGCCCTGGCCGATGGCGCCCGCGATGCCGGCGCTGAGGTCCGCGTGCGCAAGGTCGCCGAGACCGCGCCGCCCGAGGCGATCGCCGCCAACCCGCGCTGGCAGGCCTTTGTCGATACCTGCACCGACGAGCCGGCCACGCTGGACGACCTGGAGTGGGCTGACGGCATCGCCCTGGGCACGCCGACCCGTTTCGGCGGCCCCACCAGCCAGCTCAAGGCGTTCCTCGACACCACCGGCTCGCTGTGGTTCCGCGGTGCGCTCGTCGACAAGGCCGTCACGTCGTTCACCAGTGCGTCGACCGACCACGGTGGCCTGGAGTCGACGATCCTGGCGATCAACAACCACGCCTACCACTGGGGGTCGACCATCGTGCCCCTGGGCTATGGCGATCCGCACGTGGCCAAGGTGACGGGCAATCCGTACGGGGCGTCGTGGGTGTCGCACTCGGGCGCGGCGCCAGACGACGACTGCCTCAAGGCCTGCCGCATTCAGGGCGCGCGGTTGGCACAGGTGGCCGCGCGGCTCGCCGCCACGCGCTGAGCGATCGCTAGTCCGACGTCACCGCGGGGCGCGGGGCCTTGAGCACGCGTCGCAGGTAGCGATCGAAGATCGCGGTGACCTCCTTGGCGCCACCGCCCTTGACGCGCTGCACCGGAAGGCCGGTGCCCTCGGCCTGCTGGAACGCCATGCGGTCGGGCATGAATGGCTTGAGCACGCGGGCCCGCTCGACGAGCGTGCCGAGTTCGCGCGCACGGAACGCATGCTCCTCGGCGGAGCTGCGCACGCGATTGACGATGACCCCGGCGAAGTGCAGGTCGGGGTTGGTCTGCTTCTGGACCTCGGCGACCACGGCCAGCGACCGGTCGACACCCTGGAGGGCGAAGAACGAGGGAGTGGTGACGATGACCGCGGCATCGGCGGCGGAGAGGGCCTCGCGCGTGAGCGCGCCCAGCGACGGCGGGCAGTCCAGGAGCACCACGTCGTAGCCCTCGAGGTCGGCCAGGGCCCGACGGATCCGGGTGGTCCGACCCGCCCCGCGCCAGGCGTCGAACCGGATGGCCTCGGGAGAGGAGGGGAGCACGTCGACCTCGCCGATGGAGGCGTCCCAGTCGCTCACGACCACGGCCTGGACCAGGGTGTCGGTGGTGGGCTGCTCCAGGACGTCGGCCAGGGTGACCCGGCCGGGCCGGGCCCGCAGGTGGCTGGTGGCGTTGCCCTGGGGGTCGAGGTCGACCACGAGGACGGCCATGCCCTTGACGGCGGCCGCGCCGGCCAGGCCGAGGACGACAGATGTCTTGCCGACCCCACCCTTGTTGGCCATGACGGCTACGGTGCGCACGAGGCCACAGTCTGCCGCACGGGGGCGGCCCGCGTCAGCCCGGGAGAGAGCATGAGTGACACCCCAGCCGTAAATGACCGCGGAGTCCCCGTCGTCGACCTGTCCCCCTGGTGGGTGGGGAGCGATGACGACCGTCGGGCGCTGGCCGACGAGGTCGACCGGATCCTGCAGCGGGTGGGCTTCCTGGTCGTCACCGGTCACCAGGTGCCGACGACCCTTCCCGACCAGGTGCGTGACCAGGGCCGGGCCTTCTTCGCCCTGCCCCGCGACGTCAAGGACTCCTACTCCTCCCGTGTGGGTGGACGCGGCTGGCTGGGCATCGGTGCGGAGGCCAATGGACTGTCGGAGGGCACGCAGACGGCGGCCGACCTGAAGGAGTCCTTCATCGTCGGTGCCGAGGGACCGATGCGTGAAGGCCCCGATGCCGCCTGGTTCCGTCCCAACGTGTGGCCGGGGGAGACGCCCGGGCTCCAGCCCGTCCTCGAGGACTACCTGGCCCGCATGCGGGTGCTCGCCGATGCGCTTCTTGAGCTGTTCTCCCTGGCGATGGGCAAGGACCAGCAGTTCCTTGCCCGCCACACCGCGTCGCCCTCGTGGTCGTTCCAGATCAACTGGTACCCGTCGCTGCGCGTCACCGGCGCCCCGGCCCCGAACCAGTACCGCATCGGGCCGCACACCGACTTCGGCACGCTGACGATCCTCGACCGACAGCCCGGTGATGGTGGACTGCAGATCGACATCGACGGCGAGGGCTGGGTCGACGCGCCGCACGTGCCCGGCGGTCTCATCGTCAACACCGGCGATCTCACCGCGCGCTGGACTGGCGAACGGTGGCGCTCCAACCGGCACCGCGTGCTGCCGCCGCCGGTGTCCGCGCCGGACGAGGAGCTCATGTCGCTCGTCTACTTCTTCGAGGCTGATCCGGAGGCGGTCGTCGAGCCGCTCATGCCGCCCATCGGCCGTCGCGACGACCTGCCGACCGTGCGCGCAGGTGACTTCGTGCGCGAGCGGTACGACGCGATCACCCTGTCCTGACGCGGGTCCGTCCCCGAACGCACGGGACGGATGTGACGTACGCGCATGGCGGGTCTTTGTGGGACGACGACTTGCGCGCGACACGTCGGAGTTCCCGAAAGTTCATCGCTGTCCCCCTACGGTGACGCCCATCAGGTCGCGGTCAGCGACCGCCCTCATCGAGGAGGCGATGTGGCAGCAGCGGAGGTCGTCGCGGAGGTCCGCGAAGGCGAGTATGGAAGCAAGATCGGCTCAATCGAGCCCGGTGGCGCGGAGTTCGTGCCCCTGAAGGACCGCCACGGCAAGCCGTTCGGCCTCTTCGGAACCTGGATGTCGCCGAACCTGGAGTTCGCGACCATCTACCTGGGCGTCATCGCCGTGTGGTTCTTTGGCCTGACCGTCTGGCAGGCGATCCTGGCGGCCCTCGTGGGCACCGGCCTGGGCGCCCTCACCCACGGCATCCTGAGTGCCCGCGGCCCCAAGGCCGGCGTACCGCAGATGATCATCTCGCGCGTTTCGTTCGGCTACGTGGGCAACATCCTGCCGGCCGGGCTCAACGCGATCATCGCTGGCGCCGGCTGGTTCGCCGTCAACAGCGTCTCCGGTGGCTTCGCCCTCGCGACGCTTACGCACATGGATCCCAAGCTGGCGCTGCTCATCGTCATCGTCATCCAGATCCTGGTGGCGCTGTTCGGCCACAACCTGCTCCAGCGGTGGGAGCGCATCGCGTTCCCGATCCTGGCCGTGATCTTCCTGCTCGGCCTGATCTTCTCGGTGGGCCATGCCGACATCGCCGCGGCCAAGGGCGGCGGCGGTCTGGGTGGCTTCCTCATCGTTGTGGGTGCCACGTTCGGCTACGCCGCGGGCTGGAACCCCTTCGCGTCGGACTACACCCGCTACCTGCCTCCGACGGTGAGCAAGGCGGCCACGGGTGTCTGGGCGGCTCTCGGTGTCTTTGTCTCGTGTGTCGTGCTCGAGACGGTGGGCGTCCTCGCCGCGACCTATATGAGCATCGACGGCGGCTCGCCGACCGACGAGTTCACCAAGGTCATGCCGACAGCGGTTGCCGATCTGGTGCTCCTGGGCATCGTCATTGGCTCCATCTCGGCCAACGCCA
Organism: uncultured Bifidobacteriaceae bacterium; assembly: GCA_964343995.1. GTDB lineage: Bacteria > Actinomycetota > Actinomycetes > S36-B12 > S36-B12 > JBAWXR01. The sequence goes on along the minus strand of CAYFLO010000047.1, from coordinate 5,850 downwards.
TCAACCTGTACTCCGGTTCGATGTCGTTCCTGTCGATGGGCTTCACCGTGGGTGCCAAGGCCCGCCGAGTTATCGCCGTCATCATCTTCGGCGTGCTCGGCGCGATCGTGGCCTTCTACGGTATCGATCACATCGGCGACTACGAGAACTTCCTTCTCGTCATCGCCTACTGGGTCGGACCGTGGCTGGGCGTGTTCCTCATGGACCAGGTCCTGCGGCGCAAGCAGCAGGTCGACGGATACATGTTCGACACCCGACACAACCCGGCCAGCGGATTCCTGGCCATGCTCATCGGCATGGTCGTATCGATCTGGCTGTTCTCCAACCAGCTCAACTACGTCGGTGTCTTCCCGAAGATGGATCCCAACTGGGGCGACTTCACCTTCGAGGCCGGCTTCATCATCTCGGCGGTCCTGTACTGGATCTTCTACAGCTGGACGTCGGACAAGTCCGGCGAGGGTCTGAAGATTCCTGCGTCGGCGGCCTGACGCACCGACGATGAACGATCGGGAGTTCTACGCTGCCGCCCTCGGCGAGGCCCGCAAGGGTCTCGCCGAGGGCGGCATCCCCATCGGGGCGAGCCTCGTGGTCGACGGCAAGGTCCTGGCCGTCGGGCACAACCAGCGGGTGCAGCACGGCAGCGCCATCCACCACGGCGAGACCAACTGCATCGAGAACGCCGGCCGCCAGCCCGCCACCGTCTACGCCAAGTCGACGATCTACACCACACTGTCGCCGTGCACGATGTGCGCCGGCACGATCCTGCTCTACAAGATTCCGCGCGTGGTGATCGGCGAAAACACCCACTTCGAGGCCAGCGAGGCCTGGCTGCGCAGCCACGGGGTGGAGGTCGTCGTGCTCGACGACGCTGAGACCAAGGCCATGTTCCGCACCTGGATGGACGCCAATCCGTCGCTGTGGAACGAGGACATCGGCGTCGAGGACTAGTAGCTCCTCGCGTCTGCGCGTGACCGCGACGCCTGCCACAGGCTCGCGATCGTGTGACCCTCCAGCGACTCCACCTCGTGTGGGTCGATGTCGTCGGGCATCGCGGCGATATGCGGCACCGCGACCACCCGGCACCCGGCATCCCACGCCGATCGCGCGCCGGTGGGGGAGTCCTCCAGAGCCAGGCAGGCTGAGGCGTCGACGCCCAGCGCATCGGCGGCCATGAGATAGGGATCCGGGTGCGGCTTGCCGCGCGGCACGATCTCACCGGTGACCAGGGTGGCGAACGGCATCGCACCGAGCTCGTCGGCCATGCGGCCCAGCACGGCCGACACCAGGCGCAGGTCAGACGCGGTGACCAGCGCCGTGGGCAGTCCCAAGCCGAGCGCCTCGGCCAGCAGGTCTCGCGCACCCGGTCGCCACATCACCGGCAGCGCCAGCAGGAGTGCCTCGACCCGATCGAGCAGCTCCTGTCCCACGTCGGCGTGATGCCGCGTCGTTCCCGAGCGCACGACGATGTGCCGGGCCACTCTCTCCAATGGGCCGCCCAGGCACTCGGTCTGGTCGTCATCGACCCAGGTGAACCCCAGGTCCTCGGCGAACTCGCACTGGGCTTGGAACCACACCACTTCGGTGTCCAGCAGCGTGCCGTCCATGTCGAACAGCACCGCCTGCGGCAGCGGGGTGCGCACGTCAGCCACCGAGCACGTCCTCCTCGCGGCGCTCACGCACGATGTCGTCGCGGTACGCCTGCACCTGCGCCGCCACTGTCGCCTCGTCCCAGCCCAGGGCAGGGGCGATGATGCGGGCGGCATGCTCCGCGCACTGATCTCCCCGATCAGGTGTTTCGATGCGGATGCGCGTGCGCCGCGCAAGCACGTCATCGAGATTCATCGCACCCTCGTGCGTGACGGCGTACGACAGTTCCGCATCGAGGTAGTGCTCGGCGCCGGGGACGGGCGACACGAGCGTGCCACCTCCTTCGGCCAGCACCTGCGGCGCCAACGAGCCGTACCGGTGCAGGAGCCGCTCGGCTCGGGCGGGATCGACACCCCACCGCGCAGCCACGGCGTCGAGGTCGGCGACGAGCGCGTCGTACCCTTCCGCGCCGATGATCGGCGTGCGCTCGGTCACGCACGGCCCCACGTGTGCGAGATCGGGGATGGCCGCGTCGACGGCATCCTTCGCCATCACCCGATAGGTCGTGTACTTGCCGCCGGCGACCGACACCAGCCCGGGCACGTGTCGCGACACCGCGTGCTCGCGGGAGAGCTGGCTGGTGTCCTCGGAGTCCCCGGCCAGCAGCGGGCGCAGGCCGGCGTAGATCCCGACGATGTCGTCCCGTGACAGCGGCGTGACGAGCACCCGGTTGAGTTGGTCGAGCAGGTAGTCGATGTCGTCGCTGCCGGCGCGGGGGTGGTCCAGCGATCCGTGCCAGTCGGTGTCGGTCGTGCCGATGAGCCACAGCTCGTCCCACGGGATGACGAAGAGCACGGAGGTGTCGGTGCGCAGGATCAGCCCGGAGTCCGAGGCGATGCGGTCGCGCGGCACGGTGAAGTGGATGCCCTTGCTCGCCCGCACGTGGAACGGGGCTTTCTCGCCGGCCAGGCCGAGGACTTCGTCGGTCCACACGCCGGTGCAGGCGATGACGACGCGGGCGCGCACCTCGCAGGTGGCGCCGGTGGGCACGTCGAGAAGGCGGGCTCCCACGACGGTGTAGCCGTGGCGCAGCAACTCGACGACCTTGGTCTGGGTGCGGACGAGGGCACCGCGCTCAGCGGCCGTGCGCGCGACCATCATCGTGTGCCGGGCATCGTCGACCTGCGCGTCGCCGTACTGCATGGCGCCCACGAGTGCGTCGTCGCGAAGCGCGGGCACGACCGCGAGGGCCTCGGCGCTCGACAGGTAGCGGTGCCGCGGCATTGAGCGGTTGCCACCCAGGGTGTCGTAGAGGGTGAGTCCGGCCTCCACGTAGGGGCGTTCCCACACGCGGTGGCGCAGCGGGTACAGAAACCGAATCGCCCGGGCCAGGTGCGGGGCCAGTCGGGTGAGCATGAGGTCGCGCTCGTGCAGTGCCTCGCGCACGAGATCGAAGTGCCGCTGCTCGAGGTAACGAAGGCCGCCATGGAGCAGCTTGCTGGAGCGGGACGAGGTGCCGATCGCGAGGTCACGGGCTTCGACCAGGGCGGTGCGCTGACCGCGCGTCACCGCATCGAGGGCCACACCTGCGCCGGTGACGCCGCCGCCGACGACCAGGACGTCGAAGCGCTCGTGCGCCAACTGCTCCCAGGCTCGCTGGCGCTCCGTCGGATCCAGCCGGGCGCTCACCCCTCCACTGTAGGTGTCGGCGTGATGCGGAAGACCGGGATGGTGCGCCGCGCGTGCCGCTCGTACATCGAGAACGGCTTCCAGTCGCGCACGAGAAGACGGTAGGCGCGGCTGCGATCGTCGCCCTGAAGTTCGGTGAAGGTGACGTCGCGGGCCGCGCCGCGGATTTCCAGCTGGCCCGCAGGATGCGCGCGGATGTTGTGGACCCACGCGGGCACCTGCTCCTGGCCGACATTCGATCCGGCGATGATCCAGGTGCCGTCGTCGTCAGGGGCGACGAGCAGTGCCGTGCGCCGCCACGTGCCACTGCGCCGGCCGAGGGTATGAATCCACCCCACCTGCGCGCCGCCGGGGAAACGCGCCCCCGCGCGACCTCCGGAGAGGCGGTCGATGGCGTGGTGGCCGGATCGCACGATCGTCAGGGCGGTGCCCCAGAACCGGTCGTATGCCGCCGACCCCATGCCGCCGACGCTAGTGCGTGGGCGCGGATGGGGCGGGGGTCAGCGTGAGAACAGGCGGGAGAGCATGCCGGGCTTGGGCGCCTCGGGCGGGCAGGTGCAGCGCTGGGACTTCGGCACGCCGGCCATGACCTGATTGACGTGCTGGCCACACCCTGACCACGTGGTCTTGCCGCATCGGCGGCAGTTCACTGCTCGGCACATGCCGGGCTCCCTTCCCTTTCCGGGGCTGTCCCGGGAACCACAGCATATACCCCCGGGGGTATATGCTCGGTGTCGGGTCACGAGCAGGGAGAGTCATGGAGCGACGAGTCGTCATCATCGGTGGCGTGGCGGGCGGTATGTCTGCTGCCACGCGTTTTCGGCGTCTTGATCCGATGGCGCACATCACCGTGCTGGAGCGCAGCGGGTACGTCTCATATGCCAACTGCGGACTTCCGTACTACGTCGGCGGTGTCATCGAGGACGAAGCCGCACTCCTGCTCCAGACGCCGGCGAGTCTGGGTGCCCGATTCCGCATCGACGTGCGTGTGCATGCCGAGGTGACGTCCATCGATCGCACGAAGCAGATCGTCCACGTGCGTGACACCGTGACCGGTGCCGAGTCGGAGGTCCCCTACGACACCCTCGTCCTCAGCACCGGCGCATCGGCCATCGTGCCGCCGCTGCCGGGCATCGAGCGTGCGCACACTCTTCGCACGGTGGAGGACGTGCAGCGCATCGTGGCCGCCATCGACGGGGGAGTGCGTCGTGCCGTCGTCGTGGGCGGTGGCTTCATCGGAGTGGAGGCCGCCGAGAACCTTCGCCACCGGGGGATCGACGTGGCCCTGGTCGAGGCGGCCCCGCAGGTGCTCACCCCGCTCGATCCTGAACTTGCCGTCCTCGTGGCAGATGAGCTTCGTCGAAACGGTGTGGACCTGCACCTGGGTGTGGCGCTCGCCTCCATTGATGACGACGGTGTGCACCTGGCAGATGGCAGCGTGCTTCCGGCCGATCTGGTCATCCTGGCCATCGGCGTGCGGCCGGACACCTCCCTGGCACGCGCCGCGGGCCTGGAGATTGGCCCGCGCGGCGGCATTCGCACCGATGAGGTCCACCGCACCTCCGACCCGCTGGTTTATGCGATCGGCGACGTGGCGGAGAAGCGCGACGCCCTCACTGGCGAGGAGGTCCTGGTGCCGCTGGCCAATATCGCCAATCGGCAGGGGCGCGTGGTGGCCGATCACGCCTGTGGTCGAACCGTGCGCACGGGTGCGACCCTGGGAACAGCGATCGTGAAGGTCTTCGATCTGACGATCGCGGTGACCGGCAGCAACGAGAAGCGCCTGACCGCGCTAGGCCGACCGTTCGTGGCGCTGCACGCGCACCCGGGCAATCACGCCGGCTACTACCCGGGAGCACAGGGCATGCACGTCAAGCTGCTCATGGGGGGAGATGGCGAGATCCTGGGAGCCCAGGCGGTGGGCCGCGACGGCGTCGACAAGCGCATCGATGTGATCGCCACGGCGATCGCCGGTGGTCTCACTGCTCCGGAGCTTGCCGATCTTGAACTCGCCTATGCACCTCCGTTCGGTAGCGCCAAGGATCCGGTCAACATGCTGGGATACATGGCCGAGAACGTGCTCACGGGGACCGTTCCGACGATCCAGTGGCACGAACTCGCCGAGCGACAGGCAGCGGGAGCGCAGCTCATCGACGTCCGCACCGCTGGTGAAGCGGCGGCGGGTCCGTATCCGGATGCGCTGGTCGTACCGGTCGATGACGTGCGAGAGCGGCTGGACGAGATCCCGCGCGACCGCCCGCTCGTCGTTGCGTGCGCGGCTGGGCAGCGCGCCCACACGGCCGCCAGCCTGCTTCGGGGATTGGGCTACGACGCAGTGAACCTCGACGGCGGCTACCAGACCTATGAGGCGGGAATGCGCAGCAAGGAGGCGGCACATGTCTGATCGTGATGAGTCAGTGACTTCGATCGTCCTTCGGCTGAAGCGGGCGCGGGGCCAGCTCGATGGTGTGCTGGCCATGATCGAGGCGGGGCGATCATGCGCCGACGTCGTGACGCAGTTGGCCGCTGTGTCGAAGGCCCTTGACCGGGCCGGCTTTGCCATCGTCGCCACGG
>CAYFLO010000046.1:0-9421 GCA_964343995.1 uncultured Bifidobacteriaceae bacterium | reverse complement strand
CACTGCCTGCGCGATCAGGTGGTGGAGGTGTGCCTGCAGTCCGGTGTCACCGGGGCGGGGGAGGCCAACGCGCGCGCAGCCTCGCTGTCGACGATCGTTCAGCTCGTCAGTGCGGGCCTGGGGATGACCGTCCTGCCGCGCAGCGCTGTCGATGTCGAGGCCCGACGCGCGCAGCTGGGCATCGCCCAGTTCGCCGGTCCGGCACCGTCGCGCCGGATCGCCCTGGTGTGGCGCAAGTCGTCCACGCGCACCGAGGAGTTCGAGGACCTCTCAGACATCATCAAGCGCGGGGTCTCCGCCGGGATGCCCGATGTCGCCGTCGCGTAAGGCAGCGGCCGACGCCGCACCCGAGCGCTTCACCGGCTTCCCGGCCGAGGCCTTCGAGTTCTACGAGACGCTCGCGGCCCACAACACGCGTGCGTGGTGGGCCGACCATAAAGGCGACTACGAGCGCCTGGTCAAGGCGCCGCTCGTGGCCCTGCTGGCCGAGCTTGAGCCGGAATTCGGTGCCGGCCACGTCTACCGGCCCTATCGCGACACGCGCTTCAGCAAGGACAAGGCACCGCTGAAGGACCACCAGGGCGCGGTCGTCATGCTCGAGGACGCGGTCGCGTACTACGTGCAGGTCTCGGCCACGGGCATCATGGTGGCCGGCGGCTGGTACGCGCCGGTGGGCGAGCAGGTGCACCGCTATCGCGAGGCCGTCGACGGTCCGCGCGGGGCGACCCTGGAGGCACTGCTGCCCCGGCTGCGTCGTCGGTACGAGCTCGACACCAATTCTCTGGTCACGCGGCCGCGCGGCTACGACGCCGACCATCCACGCATCGAGCTGCTGCGCGCCCGCCGCATTACAGTCGCCCGCACGTACTCCGACGAGGCGTGGCTCGGCACCCGCAAGGCGTTCACCGTCATTCGCGACGACTGGCGCGCCATGCGCCCGCTGCTGGAGTGGCTGGCCGATAACGTCGGCCCCGGCGAGGCACCCGATGCGTGACGACAGGAGCGACGATGAGTGACGAGTCCTGGACGCTGCTGACCAACCACGGGCGGCTTCTGCTCCTTGTGGCCCAGAACCCCGAGATCCTCCTGCGCGAGCTCGCCGAGCAGGCCGGGATCACCGAGCGCTCCGCCCAGGCCATCGTGGCCGACCTCGAGCGGGCCGGTTACGTGCGCAAGAAGCGCGAAGGCCGGCGCAACATCTACACGGTGCTGCGCGGGCGCCCCTTCCGCCACCCCGCCGAGTCCGGCCACTCCGTGGGGGAGCTGCTCGACCTGTTCACCTGACCCCCGATTTGCAATACCGGAATTATATCTCGTATATTGAGCGGCGTCCGAACCCAGCGACCGGAGCCGCCCCATGGACCTCGCCGACAGCGCCAATTTGGCGCTCGCCAATCTCACCTCGGTGCCCGTCCTCGCCTTCGTCCTCGGCGTGGTCTCCACCGCGGTCTTCCGAAGTCCACTTCGCCTGCCCGAGGGTGCCTACCGGTTCCTTTCCTTCTACCTGCTCCTGGCGATTGGCGTGAAGGGCGGCGTTGCGCTGAGCCAGGCCCGCATCGAGGACGTCATCGGGCCGGCCATCGCCGCGCTCGCCCTCGGCCTGGTGATCCCGGTCGCCGCCTTCGGCGCACTTCGGCTGGTCACGCGGCTGTCGGTCGTCGACCGCGGTGCCATGGCTGCGCACTACGGCTCGACGTCGCTGGTGACGTTCACCGCAGCAACGGCACTGCTGGCCGCAACCTCGATCCCGGTTGAAGGATTCGCGCCGACCCTGCTGTCGATCATGGAGGTGCCCGGCATCGTCGTGGCTCTCGCCCTCGTCGGGCTGCGGCGTCGGTCGAAGGCGCAGGTCGCTGCTCCGGCGAAGGAGCGCGCCCTCGTCTCCGTGGGATCGGGCGGATCGACAGAAGCGGACGCACCCGGCCACACCTCAGTAGCCGAAGGAGAGACGGCCCCCGCATCGTGGAATGCGACGCTTCGCGAGGTGCTCACAGCGCCGTCGGTGCTGCTGCTTGTCGGTGGCCTGGTCATCGGCCTGATCACCGGTCCTACCGGATTCACCAAGGTCGATCCCCTGTTCAACGGGCTGTTCCAAGGCCTCCTCGCACTGTTCCTGCTGCACCTGGGAGCCGTGGCCGGTGCCACGCTGTCGTCGGTGCGCCGCGCCGGGTTCGGCCTGGTGGCATTCGCCGTCGTCTTCCCCGTCATCGCGGGATCCGTGGGCGTTCTCGTCGGCACGGAGATCGGGTTGTCGATCGGCGGTGCGACGATCCTGGGCGTGCTGTGTGCCAGTGCGTCCTACATCGCCGCCCCCGCCGCGGTCGGGTTGGCGCTGCCGCAGGCCAACCGGGGGTTGTGCCTGTCGGCGAGCCTGGGCATGACCTTCCCCTTCAACCTGATCATCGGCATCCCCGTGCTCGTGGCCCTGGCCACTGTGCTGGCACGCTGACGGTCATCGCGCTCAGGACAGGAGACGACATGACGGCACCGGCATCCGACGTGATCGCGCGCGCCCGCACGGTGGTGCAGGCAGAGCAGGCCTCCCTTGCCGACCTGTCGATCGGCTACCCCGCCAACCACTTCGCGTGGCGCACGGTTCTGGCCGACAGTGCCCGGCGCGGGCACACGATGCTGCACGAGGTGGGTGTCGGAGGGGGCAACGGTGTCGCCCATGTACTAGCCGCGGGGATGGCCTTCACCGGAGTCGATCACGATGCTGCCAAGGTCGACGTGACGCGGGGAGTCCTCACTGCGCTTGGTTCAGATCCCGATGCCGTCGCCTGCGCCGATGTGATGGACGCGCAGGCGATGCGTCGCGCACCGGGATTCGGGCAGGCCGATGCGGTGATGGCCCTGGGTATCGCCCCGCACGCTGCGGACGACACCGCTGTGCTGCGGGCGATCGCGTCGATCGCACGCCCGGGGGGTCGCATCCACGTGGAGTACCGCAACGCCCTCTTCGCGCTGGTCACGTTCAACCGGCTCACCCACGAGCTCATCGTCGACGACCTCCTGGGCGACATGCCGGAGTCGCTACGCGCCGCAGTGGGTGACTTCATCGAGCCGCGCGTGCTCATGGACCGCCCACCGCTGCCGACGAGCGGCCATGCCGCGCGCTTCCACAATCCGCTGACGATCCCGCGGGTGGCCGAGTCGGTCGGACTCAGCGACGTCTCGGTGCGGCCGTTCCACTTCCACGCCGGGATGCCGGCGGTCGAGAGTCAGGATCCCGCCGCCTTCCGCACCGCGTCACTGGCGCTGGAGGACGACGAGTCCGGATGGCGGGGCCTGTTCCTGGCGTCCGCGGTGCTCCTCAGCGCGACCGTGCCGGAGTTACCCTAAAGACGTGCGCACGCGCGGGACGGCTGCCCTCGTCACAGGAATTGCCGTGCTGCTGTCCGGGTGTGGACTCCTGAGCGGGCCTGCACCCGTTCCTCCCTCGGTGGGTCCCTCTGTCGCCGTGCCCGCGGGGCTGGAGCGCTTCTACGCCCAGCGGGCGGACTGGCACGACTGCGGTGGTCCGACCTGCGCGCGCATCCAGGTGCCTGTCGAATACGCACATCCTGACGGACCCACGATCAGCCTGTCGATGACGCGCATTGCGGCGAGCGGCGACGGGGCCCTGGGCACCCTCTTCATCAACCCCGGTGGTCCGGGCGGCAGTGCCACCGACTACGCGCGGGTGGCCAAGGGCGTGATCGACGACAGCGTGCGCGAGGCCTACGACGTCGTCGGCGTCGACCCGCGCGGGGTCGGTGGGAGCGATCCGATCCACTGCCTCACCGACGCGCAGAACGACTCCATGGCGGCGACACCGAGCGACCCGCGCACGCCGCAGGAGAAGCAGGCGCTCCTCGACGCGCTCGCCACTCCCGCCAAGGGCTGCGCCGACCAGGCGCTCGTCGCGCACCTGAGCACGCAGGACGCTGCCCGCGACCTCGACATCGCCCGCGCCTCCGTCGGAAGCGACACCTTCAACTACCTGGGCAAGTCCTACGGCACCATGCTCGGCATCACCTACGCGCAGCTGTTCCCCTCGCGTGTCGGGCGCATGGTGCTCGATGGGGTACTCCCGCCCGATCTCGATCTCATCGACGTCACCAAGGGTCAGGCCGACGCCTTTGAACTGGCGCTGGCGCACTTCGTCGCCGACTGCGTCACTCACAGCGACTGTCCCCTGTCGGGAACATCCGACCAGGCCCTGGCCCAACTGCGCACCTGGCTGGCGTCTCTACGCGACCATCCGCTGCCGGGCAAGGATCGCGACCTCAACCAGGCACTGGCCACCTACGCGGTGCTCACCCAGCTGTACTTCCCCCCGGACGACTGGAGCACGCTGCGCACCGCCGTGTCGGCGGCGATGAAGGACGGGAACCCGCAGCCGCTGTTCGAGGCCCTCGACGCCCGCATCAACCGCAATGCGCAAGGTCACTACACCGACAACGGCAACGACGCCTTCTACGCCGTCACCTGCCTGGATCGCCCGTACGCCGGCTCGGTCGATGAGACCGCGGCGCTCGCAGAGCAGTGGAAGAAGGACGACCCGACGTTCGGCGAGGGCCTGGCGTGGGGTCTGCTCGCGTGCGCGAACTGGCCGGCGAAGGCCGATCGCATCACCACGGTTGATGCCAGGACGGCCAACCCGATCCTTGTCGTCACGAGCCTGTACGACCCGGCGACTCCGGGAGACTGGGGACTTCACCTGGGCCGAGTGATCCCCAGTGGCGCAGTGATCACGCGCCAGGGCGACGGTCACACCGGCTATCGACGCGGCTCGGCGTGCATCGACGATGCCGTTGATGCCTATCTCGTGACGGGAACGACCCCGGGTCTCAACGCCACCTGCACCGACTAGGCTCGAGCCGCCCGCCTGGGAGTGACCCGCGGGAGCCAAGGAGCCCTCGTGTCGTCGTCGCTGTCTGCCCAGGATCCCGCCGTGCCCGCATCGGCATCGGCTCCGGATCCCAACCGCTGGCGCGCCCTGGCCGTCATCGCCATCGCCCAGCTCATGGTCGTGCTCGACGCCTCGATCGTGAACATCGCCCTGCCGTCGATGCAGGCTGACCTGCACATGAGTGATGCCAACCGTCAGTGGGTCATCACCGCGTACACCCTGGCCTTCGGCGGCCTGCTCCTGCTGGGCGGGCGCATCGCCGACTACCAGGGCCGCAAGCGGATGTTCATCATCGGCCTGATCGGGTTCGCAGCAGCGTCCTTCATCGGCGGCCTGTCGACCACGCAGGGCATGCTCTTCGGCGCCCGGGCCCTGCAGGGCGCATTCGGGGCGCTGCTCGCCCCGGCGGCGCTGGCACTCATCACCGTCACCTTCACCGACTCCAAGGAGCGGGCCAAGGCCTTCGGCGTCTTCGGCGCGATCTCCGGCGGCGGCGCCGCGGTAGGCCTCGTGGCCGGTGGTCTGCTCACCGAGTACGCCTCGTGGCACTGGACGCTGCTGGTCAACACGCCTGTCGCCATCATCGCGGTGCTCCTGGCCATCCCGTTCGTGCGCGAGTCGAAGGCGACGGGCAACACCTCCTACGACATCCCCGGCGCCATCACCGCCACGCTCGGCCTGGTGTCGATCGTCTACGGCATCACCAAGGCGCAGTCCGAGGGCTGGAGCGGCTCGCAGACGCTGCTGTTCCTAGGCGTCGGACTGGTGCTCGTGGCGGTGTTCCTGGTGATCGAGGCGCGCAGCACCCATCCGCTGCTGCCGCTGCGCATCCTGCTCAACCGCAACCGCGGCGGCGCCTACCTGGCCTCCTTCTTCATCGGGGTGGGCCTGTTCGGAATGTTCCTGTTCCTCACCTACTTCTTCCAGGGCGTGCTGGGCTACTCGCCGCTGAAGTCCGGCCTGCTGTTCCTTCCGTTCTCCGCCGGCGTCGTCGTCAGTGCAGGCGTGGCCAGCCAGTTGCTGCCGCGCCTCGGGCCGCGCTACGTGACCACCGGCGGCTTCGTGCTCGCCGTCACCGGTCTGCTGCTGCTCATCAAGATGACGCCGTCGAGCACCTACCTGGCCGACATCCTTCCCTCGCTCATGCTGCTCAGCCTGGGCATGGGCCTGATTTTCGTGCCACTCTCGGCGGTGTCGCTCTTCGCGATCGGCAATCACGACGCCGGCGTCGCCTCAGCCGTGCTCAACACCAGCCAGCAGATCGGCGGCTCGGTGGGCGTGGCGTTCCTCAACACTGTGGCGGCATCGGCCACCACCGCCTATATCGTCGCCAACCACCTGCAGATGCCCACACCGGATGCTTTGGTCGCAGGCTTCACCCGCGGCTTCGCGTGGGCGGCCGGCATCCTGGCGTTCGCAGGGCTCCTATGGGTGGTACTGGTGACGATGTCGCGCAAGGACATGGCCGCCAACGACTCTCCGATGGCGCACGTCGGCTGACCGCTACAACGTCAGGTTGGGCAAGGGCACGAGATCCCCGGTGAGGTAGGGGTTCGCTGCCTCCAGGGCGACGAAGAAGACAAAGCTCAAGCCCAGCACCAGACCGATGAGCGTGATGAGCGCGGCGCCGGTGTTCTCCGGCGCGAGGATCACGGCGAAGGCCAGCGACAGGATCCCCAGGAACGCGATTACCCAGAACAACTTGGGTGTCAGGGACGTGGGCATGGCCTCCTGGCGGTTGGCGCCGTAGGTGATCACGTCCGACAGGCTGTCGGAGAAGGTGGTCGGATCCACATTGGCGGCCTTCGATGCCTTGGCAATGTCCTGGGTAAGGGTCGCGCTGGCGTTCTGGTGGATGACCTCCAGCCCATTGAGGTCGGCTTCACGCATCGCCTTGGCCTCCTGGGTTTGCACGGTCGTGGCGTACGCCTTCAACGCCTCCTCGACTCCCGGAACGCCGCTTCCGGTGAGCTTGGCCAGGCCGCCCACCTTGGTCACGGCCACCTGCTCGTTGTAGATGTCCTGGCGGGCATTGGTGTTGTTGCTCCAGAACTGGGCGAGCATGAAGGCGGCGACGAAGGCGAAAGCGGTGAGGAGAACTCCGAGCGTCATGTTGAACTGGTCCTGCGCGTTGTTGGCGCCGTCCGGCACCACCATGAGCCGCCGAAATCTCTTGCGACCGATGAGCCAGGCAGCGAGCGTGATTCCCAGGGTGATCGTGACGAACAGAATGAAGCGGACGATGGTGGGGACCGCCTGCGAGAACTCGTTCAGCAACATGGGGGAGATTCTGGCGGGTCCCCTGCTGGGATAGCATTCCGGGGCTTGCCCAGCCCGCTGGGCGCGCGCCGCCTTAGCTCAGGGGTAGAGCAACGCACTCGTAATGCGTAGGTCCGGGGTTCAAATCCCCGAGGCGGCTCTCTGCCTCTCATGGTGTGGCGAGTGCCGGACGGCCTTTCACATCGCCGCTGGTGCGCGATCGTCGATGCGGGTCAACTCCAGGGTTCCATCCCGCCAGACGTGCCAGCATGGCGGGATGACAGTAGGGAACCCGTCGCAGACCACAACCGTGGTCGCCCTGCCGGGCTTCACCCGGGGGCCGCAGCACCTCACCCGCCTGGTCGAGGCCTGCCGGAGCGCCGGATACCGCGCCGAGGCCATCGGACTGGCACCGCGCTGGCTGCCCGTCCTCTATATGAGCACCGCGCACCTGCGCGGGATCGCTGACCGCATCGTGGCGACGGTGCAGGGGCCGATCGTGATCGTCGGGCACTCCGCCGGTGCTGCCGCGGGCACGTACCTGGCCTCGGTGCTGCGCGAACGCGGGGCCGATGTGCGCGGGCTGGTCTACGTCGACGGCGTCGACAGCCCCAACCACCTCATCCGCGACCACCTGGGTGATCTCGACGGCGTGCGCGTGGCGGCCGTGCTCGCGCCGCCGTCGCCGTGCAACCGTGAGGGCGCCCTCCAGCACTACCTGGCCGACTGCCCGCAGGTGGACGTGCAGGTGGTGGCCGGAGCAGGGCACGGCGATATCGAGGGAGCCGGTCTGGGCATCTACCGCCGCGCCTGCCGCGACACCTCCACGCCGGCCACGGCCGACCTCGTGCTGGCCACCGTTCTGGCCGAGATAGGCCGGTGTGCTGGGCCGACGGCCGTGCCAAGATAGGGCGCTTTGTCGGGATTCCCGACAGGTGGATCGGCTGCTCACGAGGGAGTTTCAGCGATGGACCACGCCGCAGGTACGGGGATCGTCGGTGCCGCATTCGCGGTAGCCCGCTCCTACCAGCCCAATCTCCTCACCCGCGCCTCGCGCGATCAGGCGATCATCACCGGCGTCACGTCGGCGGGGGCGTACGGCATCTTCTCTGCGGGCGACTCCCTGCTGGGCGCCATCGCCTCGCGTCTGAGCCGCACTGAGGAGCCGGGCGACCTGGCTCGCCTGGCCGTTGCGGGTGCTGCAGGTGCTGCCGGTGCCGGCGCGGCCCTGGCTATGCCGTGGCGCGAACACGAGAGCAGCCGGCGCGCGGTGATCCGCCTGGTGGGGCAGACCGCCGCCGCCATCTCCGCCGCAAGCATCATCACCACGATTGCCAACGGTCGCCGCCCGGGCTCCAGCCGCAAGGCTGCTCTCGCTGCTGCCGCGCTCGTCGGTGTCGCGTCGTGGGCAAGCGTGAAGCCGTGGGAGCAGCGCCCCGGTTCGTTCCTCGATCAGAACAACACTCCGGGCTCCATCGACTCCCACGGCCAGCGCTTCCAGGAGGACGTTGCGCGCGAGGTGTCGCCCGCGCAGGCCGCCGGCATTGGCCTGGGCGTCGCGGCCGCCACCTACGGCCTGGCGCGAGCGGAGTCCGCACTCACCGGTGCGCTCGCGCGCGCGGCCACGGTCGTCGCCGGTGGCGAGCCGCAGGACCACCGCATGCTCGGCCGCATGACCTCGGCGGCAATCACTGTCGGCATCGGCTGGTTCGCTGTGGCCAAGGTGTCGGCCCTGCTGTCCAAGGGTGGCGGCGCCGTCGAGCCGGGCATGATGACCCCGCCCACGGCCCCGGAGATCACCGGCAGCCCTGCGTCGGGCATCGAATGGACCAAGGTCACCCGCGAGGGCGCGCGCTGGCTGGGCATGACCCTTCCGCCGGAGACCATCGCATCGGTCATGGGCGTGGAGAAGGCGATGCAGCCGATCCGCGTCTACGCCTCGCTCGACATGACGCACGACGACGCCGAGCGCGCGCAGATGCTCCTGGCCGAGATCGACCGCACCAAGGCGCTGGAGCGCAAGGCGTTCGCGCTCTTCTCTCCGACGGGATCGGGCTACGTCAACTACGTGGCCAACGAGACCTTCGAGTACCTCATGCTCGGCGACTGCGCGTCGGCGGCGATCCAGTACTCCGTGCTGCCGTCGGCGCTTTCGCTCACGCGCGTGCCCACGGGCACGGCGCAGACCGAGATGGTCATGAAGGGCGTGGCCGAGCGGCTGATGGCCATGCCGGCAGAGAAGCGCCCCAAGGTGTTCCTGTTCGGCGA
>CAYFLO010000045.1:376-9461 GCA_964343995.1 uncultured Bifidobacteriaceae bacterium | reverse complement strand
ACATTGAGGCGGTGGTGCTCACGCACGGGCACGAGGATCACATCGGGGCGCTCCCATACCTGCTTCGGCATCGCCCCGACATCCCCGTCGTGGGCTCTCAGCTCACCCTGGCCCTGGTGCAGGCCAAGCTGCGCGAGCACCGCATCACCCCCGATGCACGCACGGTGGGCGATCGCGACGTCGTGAAGCTGGGGCCGTTCGGGGTGGAGTTCCTCGCGGTCAACCACAGCATTCCCGATGCCATGGCCGTGGCGGTGCGCACATCCGCCGGCCTCGTCCTGCACACCGGCGACTTCAAGATGGACCAGATCCCCCTCGACGGCCGCACCACCGACCTCAACGGATTCGCCCGCCTGGGCGATGAGGGTGTCGATGTGCTCCTGGCCGACAGCACCAATGCCGAGGTCCCCGGTTTCGTCCCCAGCGAGCGCGACATCATGCCCGTGCTCGATGCGGTGTTCCTGCGCGCCGAGGGTCGCATCATCGTGGCGTCCTTCGCCTCACACGTGCACCGCATCCAGCAGGTCATCGACATGGCGGCACTGCACGGTCGCAAGGTGGCGTTCGTGGGGCGGTCGATGGTGCGCAATATGGGCGTGGCGCGCGACCTGGGCTACCTCACCATCCCGGGCGGCATTCTCGTCGACGCCGACGACCTTCCGAACCTTCCCGACGACGAGACCGTGCTCGTGTGCACCGGATCGCAGGGCGAGCCCATGGCCGTGCTGTCGCGCATCGCCAGCCGCAACCATCCGATCACGGTTGGTCCCGGCGACACCGTCGTCCTGGCCTCCTCGCTCATCCCCGGTAACGAGAACGCGGTCAACCGGGTCGTCAACGGCCTCACCCGGCTCGGCGCCCAGGTCGTGCACAAGGGCAATGCCCTCGTGCACGTGTCCGGTCACGCGGCTGCCGGCGAGTTGCGGGTGGTCTACAACATCGTCAAGCCCCGCTGCCTGGTGCCGGTGCACGGCGAGTGGCGGCACATGCGGGCCAATGCCGAGGTGGCTGCCAGTGTCGGCATCGACGAGGTGCTCCTGGCCGAGGATGGCGTGGTGATCGACCTGGTCGATGGCGTCGCGCAGATCACCGGCTACGTCCCCGTCGGCTTCGTCTATGTCGACGGTGCCGGTGTGGGCGATGTCACCGACACCGAGCTCAAGGACCGTCGGGTGCTCGGCGAGGAAGGGTTCATCTCGGTCTTCGTCGCCGTCGATATCGTCGACGGAACCATCGTGGCCGGGCCCGAGGTGCACGCCCGAGGCTTCGGCGACGAGAAACTCGACCCCCTCGTCGACCGCGTGCAGCGCGATATCGAGAAAGCCCTGGAGGACGGGGTCGACGAGGTGCACGAGCTTCAGCAGCGGATCCGCCGCTCGGTCGGGTCGTGGGTCAACCAGACGCACCGCCGCCGGCCGATGATCGTCCCGGTCGTCGTCGAGGCCTGACCGGGGAACACCGGCTCGAGCCCGGGAGCCGGCGACACGCCCGCTGGGACGGGTGTGACTACCGGGACAGATGGGAAATCCCCACTAGCCTGCCCCCATGGCTTCCCCTGCCGCCCGTCGGCGTACCCCGGCATCGTCACGCCGCTCATCCCGCCCCGCTCCTGCCCCGCGCTCCCGCGCCCGTCGCCGGTCCCGTTCCGGTCGCGGCCCCGTGGGGACGATGGCGGTGGCGATCGGCCGCGGCGCCCGGTGGACCTGGCTGACGACGGCGCACGGAGTGGGATCGGCCGCGCGTTTCGTGGGTCGCGGCGCTCGTGACCTCGACCCCGCCCACCGTCGCGACGGACTGGGGCTGGCGCTGCTGGCCGGCGCGGTCGTCCTCATTGCCGCCACCTGGTTCGGGGTCGACGGCTGGTTCGTGGCCTGGGCCGATTTTCTTGCCGTCGCTCTGCTGGGATCGCTGGCCTGGCTCACCCCGCTTCTCCTCATCGCGCTGGCGTGGCGCTACCTGCGTCACCCGCAGGAGAACGCCGCAACCGGGCGTCTGGTCATCGGCGCTGCAGCGCTGTGCCTGTCGATCGTGGGCCTGTGGCACCTGGCGCGCGGATCGGCGACGCCCAGTGACGGGTCGGATGCCATGGCCTCCGGTGGCGGAGTGCTGGGCTGGCTGGCGACGGCTCCGATCGAGTCCGCGGTGGGGCCGATCGTCACCGGAGTGCTCCTCACCTTTCTCGCCTGCTTCGGGATTCTCGTGCTCACCTCGACGTCGCTGGCCAGTGTGCACGGCGGCGTCCTGACCGGTTGGGCATGGCTGCGGGGCACCCTCGGGCGGCACCGCACTGACGATGCCGACGGCCTACTCGACGACGGGCACGACACGGAACCGGACCCCGCGGACGAGCATGTGGCCGACCCGTATGACGATGCGTATGCCCTCAACGGTGGATACGCGGATGCCGACGAGGCCCTGCAGGCGTGGTCTGGCGAGCATGACGAGGAGCGCCCGGCCGCGGTGCTCTTCACCGGCATCACCCCGACCCCCGCACCGGCGCCCGCGACGGTGTCGTCCACCGACCAGGTGACCGTCGCCCTGGACACCACCGATCCGCATGCCACGGTGGCGCTCGTCACGAGCGCCCCGGCGTCGACGCCGCCTGCACGCCCCGCGCGCCGCCGACGTGCCTACACCTTGCCCAAGCGCGACCTGCTCAAGACCGGTCCTGCGCACAAGGCCGCCACCAAGGCCAATGACTCAGTGGTCTCCGCCCTCACCGAGGTCATGGAGCAGTTCGGCATCGACGCCCAGGTGACCGGCTTCATGCGCGGCCCCACGGTGACGCGCTACGAGATCGAGCTCGGTCCCAGTGTGAAGGTCGAGCGCGTCACGGCCCTGAGCAAGAACATCGCCTACGCAGTGGCCAGTGCCGACGTGCGCATCCTCAGCCCGATCCCGGGCAAGAAGGCCATCGGTGTGGAGATCCCCAACACCGATCGCGAGCTCGTGGCCCTCGGCGACGTGCTGCGCAGCAGTACGGCCACGTCTGAGGACCACCCGATGGCCGTGGCGCTCGGCAAGGACGTCGAGGGCGGATTCGTCCTCGCCAACCTCGCGCGCATGCCGCATCTGCTGGTGGCCGGTGCCACCGGCGCGGGCAAGTCCAGCTGTATCAATGCTCTCATCACCTCAGTGCTCATGCGCTCCACGCCAGAGCAGGTGCGGATGATCCTGGTCGATCCCAAGCGGGTGGAGCTGTCGGCCTATGCGGGTGTGCCGCACCTCATCACGCCGATCATCACCAACCCCAAGAAGGCGGCGGACGCACTTCAGTGGGTCGTCAAGGAGATGGACCGCCGCTACGACGACCTCGCGCAGTTCGGCTACCGGCACATCGACCAGTTCAATGCGGCGGTGGCAGCGGGCAAGGTTGCGCCCCTGCCGGGCAGTGAGCGCGTCATCGAGCCGTACCCGTACCTGCTCGTCATCGTCGACGAGCTCGCCGACCTCATGATGGTCGCCCCGCGCGATGTTGAGGACGCGGTCGTGCGCATCACCCAGCTCGCCCGCGCCGCCGGCATTCACCTCGTGCTTGCCACCCAGCGCCCGAGCGTCGATGTCGTCACCGGACTCATCAAGGCCAATGTGCCGAGCCGCCTTGCCTTCGCGACGTCAAGCCTGGCCGACAGCCGCGTCATCCTCGACCAGCCGGGAGCGGAGAAGCTCGTCGGCCAGGGGGATGGCCTGTTCCTTCCGATGGGCGCCAACAAGCCGCAGCGCATTCAGGGGGCTTTCGTCTCCGAGGCTGAGATCAAGGCGGTCGTCGCTCACTGTCAGCAGCAGGGTGAAGCTGACTACATCGACGAGGTCACGGCAGCGCCGAGTGCCTCCCGCGAGATCGACGAGGAGGTGGGTGACGACCTCGACCTCCTCCTGCAGGCGGTTGAGCTGGTGGTCAGCACCCAGTTCGGCTCCACCTCGATGCTCCAGCGCAAGCTGCGCGTCGGCTTCGCGAAGGCCGGTCGACTCATGGATCTCATGGAAAGCCGTGGAGTTGTCGGCCCCAGTGAGGGTTCCAAGGCACGCGAGGTGCTGGTGACTGCCGATGAACTTCCCGGGCTCATGCTCACGCTGCGCGGCGAGGGCGCCTGACGCGACTGTCCCACGAACGGGGTAGTCCGCAACCCCACGTGTCGGGGCGGCCTCGGTCTATCCTCGCCCCCAGGGTGGGGAGGTGATCGTCATGACGGCAGGATCGATGATCGCCGCCGCGCGCCAGGCCCAGGGCATGTCGGTGGACGACCTCGCCCACGCTGTTCGGCTACGCGCCACCATCGTCATGGCGATGGAGGCTGACGACTTCGAGGCGTGCGGTGGAGCGGTCTATGCCCGCGGTCATCTGCGGGCCATGGCGGGCATCCTGGATCTCAATCCCGATGTCCTCGTCACCGCCTTCGACCGAGCGCAGGGGTCCACGGCCGACGACTGACCCGGCCGTAGGCTGGCGAGGTGGCCAGCGGACGAGTTGCCGTCATCACCCTGGGGTGCGCGCGCAATGAGGTCGACTCCGATGAGCTGGCCGGACGTCTGGCCACGGAGGGCTGGGCCCTCGTCGACGACCCCGACACCGCGGACATCGTCCTGGTGAACACCTGCGGTTTCGTCGAAGCAGCGAAGAAGGACTCCATCGACACGATCCTTGCCGTCAGCGACGAGCGACCGGTCGTGGCCGTCGGCTGTCTGGCCGAGCGCTACGGAACGCAGTTGGCCACCGAGCTCCCGGAGGCGGCAGCGGTTCTGGGATTCGACGAGTACCCGCAGATCGCCCAGCGGCTCGCCGCGATCGTGGCGGGGGAGCGCCCGGCCTCCCATGAGCCGCGCGATCGACGCCTGCTGCTGCCGATCTCCCCGGTGGAGCGCCCTGCAGTCGATCTGGCGATCCCCGGGCACGAGGGAGGCCGACTGCGCTTGGCACCGGGTCCGGTGGCCTCGGTCAAACTGGCCTCCGGCTGCGACCGCCGCTGCACGTTCTGCGCCATCCCACGGTTCCGCGGGTCCTACGTGTCACGGCCTCCCAAGGAGATCATCACCGAGGTGGCGGCACTCGTCGACGAGGGCGTGCGTGAGGTCATCCTCGTCAGCGAGAACTCCACGTCGTACGGCAAGGACCTGGGCGACCTGCGCCTGCTGGAGGCGCTGCTGGCCCAGCTCACCGCGCACACCGGCATCGAACGCATTCGAGTCGCCTACCTGCAGCCGGCGGAGGTGCGCCCCACGCTGCTGGACGCGATGGCCGACATCCCCACGGTCGCGCCGTACTTCGACCTGTCGTTCCAGCATGCCAGCGCGTCGGTGCTGCGGCGCATGCGGCGATTCGGCAGCGTCCCGGATTTCCTGGGCCTGGTCGAGCAGATCCGCACGCGGGTGCCGCAGGCCGGCATCCGCAGCAACGTCATCGTCGGATTCCCTGGCGAGACGCCCGCTGAGTTCGACGAGCTCCTGGGCTTCCTCGCCCAGGCCCGGCTCGACGCGATCGGCGTCTTCGGCTACTCCGATGAGGATGACACCGAGGCGGCCGGGTTCGCCGACAAGGTGCCGGTCGCGGAGATCGAGCGGCGCGTACGTCTGGTCACGGATCTGGCCGACGAGGTCATGGCGCAGCGGGCCGAGGATCGGATCGACGAGGTCGTCGAGGTGCTCGTGGAGGAGAGCGCCCCCGGTGAGGGTGCCGTGGGTCGCGCCGGACACCAGGGCCCCGACGATGGCGGCACACTGATCGTGGGCAGTTCCGCCGTGGCGGGCGACCTTGTGCGCGCCATCGTCGTCGCCACCGAGGGTGTCGACCTGATCGCCGAGACGGCGGACGCCGCAGGGGCCACGCGGTGACCGACCGCGCTCACGAGGGCCGAGTGGTCACCCTGCCCAATGTGCTCACGGCCCTGCGACTCGTGGCCGTCCCGGTTCTCGTGTGGCTGCTCGTGATGCCGGACGCACGCTGGTGGGCCGCCCTGGTGTTCGTCGCGGCGTCGGCGACCGATCTGGCTGATGGCGTCATCGCCCGTCGCACCGGTCAGGTCACGGTCGTGGGCAAGGTCGCCGACCCCATCGCCGACAAGGCACTCACGGGGGCTGCCCTCATCGGGCTGTCGGCCCTGGGCCAGCTGGCCTGGTGGATCACGGTCGTCATTCTCGTGCGCGAGGTGGGTGTCACGCTTCTGCGGATGTGGGTGATTCGCCACGGCGTCATTCCGGCCAGTCGCGGCGGAAAGCTCAAGACGGTGGCCCAGATGACGGCCATCACGATGTACCTCGTGCCGATCTCCGCGACCGCGTGGGTCATCGCCAGTGAACTGGTGATGGCAGTGGCCGTCGTCCTCACCGTCGTCACCGGGGTCGACTACGTCGTGCGCGCTCTGCGGCTTCGCCGAACGGCACACGCGTGACCGACACGGACGCCGCACGCGCCCTCATCGCCGCGTTGCGTACCCGCGGCTGGACGGTGGGTACCGCGGAGTCGCTCACCGCGGGACTGGTGTCGGCTCGCCTGGCCGATGTGCCCGGATGCTCAGACGTCCTGCGCGGGGGAGTCATCGCCTATGCGGCGCAGGTCAAGAGCGATCTCCTGGGGGCCGAGGCCGCGGCCCACGGCACCGTGACCCGCGAGGTTGCCCGGCAGATGGCCCAGGGAATCCGCGCGGCACTGCCGTGCGACGTCGGGATCGCGACCACGGGGGTGGCCGGTCCTGAGCCGCACGACGGGCAGCCCGTGGGATCGGTGTGGGTGGCCGTGGCGACGCCGGAGGCCTGCGTGGAACGCCATCTGGACCTGGGCGCCCGGGGCCGGGCGGAGGTGCGCGAGGCGGCGGTGCTCGAGGCGCTGGCCCTGGCTCGGGAACTCCTCCCGGCGGGGGAATAGTCCGCAGGCCCAATCGGTTGGCCCCAGCAGGGAACCGCTCGCGTGCCGATGTCGTCGGTGCTGGGTAAGGTCCACGTCATCGGCCTGGGGGCCGCAGATCGAGGGGAGGTGCGCGGTGATCGTTCTCCGCGAGGTGATCGGCGATGAGCTTCGCCGCCGCCGCCAGGACCAGGGCCGCACCCTGCGTGATGTCTCCGGTGCTGCGGCCGTCTCCCTGGGCTACCTCTCCGAGATTGAGCGCGGCCAGAAGGAGGCGTCCAGCGAGTTGCTGGCGTCGATCTGCTCGGCACTGCATGTGTCGCTGTCCGACGTGCTGGCGTCGGTGAGCACCCAGGTCGCGGCGGCCGAGACCCTTCCGGTCTGACCCGTCAGCCGCCGGTTCAACCAGTGTGGCGTTCGGCCACCTAGAGTGCGGCCGTGCGCCTCACCGATTTCTGGGAGCGGATGGACGAGGTCCTGGGTCCGTCCTACTCGCGATCCTGGGCGCGTGACGTGGTCCTTCCACCCCTCGGCCTCACCGTCGACGCCGCCATCGCGTCGGGGGTCGACACGGTCGACATCTGGCGCGCGGTGTGCACGGTGGTCGAAGTTCCCGGGACCCTGAGATGAGCGGCACGAAGGCCCCCGTCAGTGCTGAGGTCGGTATCGATCGCGATCGCCTGCAGCGACGCACCCTGGCGACGCTCTCCGGATCCCAGGTGCTCAGCGGGATCGCCAATGCCGGTTCCGTCCCAGCGGGATCGCTCCTGCTCGCCTCGCTCACCGGATCCGAGGCCGTCGCAGGCCTGTCGCAGACCTCCAGCCTGCTCGGCAGTGCGGTCTTCGCCCTACCGCTGGCGTGGCTGGCTCTGCGCCGCGGCCGCAGTGCTGCGCTGGTCTCCGGCTACGGGCTCGCCGTCATCGGTGCCATCACCGTTGTCATTGCGGCCGTGGGCCACCACGTTGCTCTGCTGCTCGTGGGCACATTCCTTGTCGGCGTTGCGTCGGCCACGTCCAACCAGGCGCGGTTCGCGGCGACCGACCTGGCGCGCGAGGACCGCCTCGGCCGCGCCTTCGCCTGGGTGGCCTGGGCCGGCACGATCGGGGCGATTCTTGGTCCCAATCTCATCGACCCCGCGGGCCGGGCGGTGATGCAGCTGCACCTGCCGGAGCTGTCGGGTGCCTATGTCATGTGCGCCATCGCGCTGGCGCTTGCCGCCGTGCTCGTCCTGGCCTTCCTTCGCCCCGATCCGTACCTCACGTCACTGCGGCTGGGCGGACAGCAGCGCGGCGGCCCCCCGAGGTTCGCGGAGGGCTGGCAGGTGATGCGCCAGCGCCCGCGCGCGCTCCTCGGGATCGCCACCATCGTCACCGGACACGTCGTCATGGTCATGGTCATGGTGATGACACCGGTGTTCATGCGGCATGTCGACGTGTCGCTGGCGATCATCGGACTGGTCATCAGCGTGCACGTGGCCGGCATGTACGCCCTGTCACCCCTGGTCGGCTGGGGAGTGGATCGCCTCGGCCAGGTCACGGTCGCAGTCATCGGCATCGTCGTGCTGGGCGCTGCCTGCGCGGTGTGCGGCGTCACGCCGGGCAACCACGACGTCATGCTCGGCATCGGACTGTTCCTCCTGGGGGCGGGCTGGTCGTGCACTCTCATCGCGGGCTCCGCGATGCTCACCGATGCCCTCGAGCCACGGGTGCGGCCGGCGGTGCAGGGGCTGTCGGACCTGGCCATGAACGCCGCCGGCGCACTCGGCGGGATCGCCGCCGGCCTCATCGTGGCGGCCCTGTCGTATGGGGCGCTGGCCCGGCTGGCGGCCATCCCCCTGGTGGCCCTGGCCGTGGCCCTGGCCCTCCCGGCGTGTCGCCGGCATTCGAACGTGCGTTCGATATAGGTTCCTCGGTAGCCGGGCTGCGGGCCCCCGACCACAGCCCGGCTGTAAGACCCCTCGATGTCAGACCCGCTCCCTACGGTCCACCTCGAAGCAGTTCAGATCCGGCCGCCACCCCGGCGCCCGCCCCGCACGAAGGAGACACCATGGCCACCGCCAACGACCGCGAGAAGGCCCTCGAGTCCGCCCTCGCCCAGATCGAGCGCCAGTTCGGCAAGGGCTCGGTCATGCGGCTGGGCGAGGAGGGCCGTGCCCCCGTCGAGGTCATCCCCACCGGCTCCATCGCCCTCGACGTCGCCCTGGGCATCGGCGGTCTCCCGCGGGGTCGCATCGTCGAGATCTACGG
>CAYFLO010000045.1:0-366 GCA_964343995.1 uncultured Bifidobacteriaceae bacterium | reverse complement strand
CCACGCCATCGCCAACGTGCAGGCCGCCGGCGGCCTGGCGGCGTTCATCGACGCCGAGCACGCCCTGGATCCGGACTACGCCTCCAAGCTCGGTGTCGACCTCGACAACCTCTACGTCGCCCAGCCCGACACCGGTGAGCAGGCCCTGGAGATCGCCGACACGCTGGTGCGCTCCGGCGCCATCGACCTCATCGTCATCGACTCCGTCGCCGCACTCGTGCCGCGCGCGGAGATCGAGGGTGAGATGGGTGACTCCCATGTCGGTCTGCAGGCGCGCTTGATGAGCCAGGCCCTGCGCAAGATGGCCGGCGCTCTCAACACCACCAACACCACGGCGATCTTCATCAACCAGCTGCGCGAGAAGAT
>CAYFLO010000044.1:0-9487 GCA_964343995.1 uncultured Bifidobacteriaceae bacterium | reverse complement strand
GCAGTGACGATGCAGCGATGTGCGGGAGCGGTGGCGCTGGTGACCGGCGGCGGCCGCGGAATCGGGCTCGTGCTCGCCCGCGGGCTGGCCCGCGAGGGAGCGGCGGTCGCGCTCGTCGACGTGCTGCCGGAGACGGCGGACGTCGCCACTGCGCTGGGACGAGAGTTCGGTGTCCCCGCGGTGGGCGTCGTGGCCGACGTCACCGACGCGTCGGCCGTGCAGGCGGCATTCGACACCGTCACCGCGCAGCTGGGCACTCCCACGGTGCTGGTCACCTCGGCCGGCATCACCAGCTGGGGGCCGAGTGTCGACGTCGATCCGGCCGAGTGGCAGCGGGTCATGGACATCAACCTCAGCGGCACGTTCTTCGCCTGTCAGTCGTTCGCGCGCGGACTGCTGCGCGACGGGCGCCCCGGTTCGGCCATCCTCATCTCGTCGATGTCGGCGCAGATCGTCAACATCCCGCAGGCGCAGGCGTCGTACAACGCCTCCAAGGCGGCGGTGTCGCACCTGGCCCGGTCGCTCGCGGTGGAGTGGGCCCGCGACGGCATCCGCGTCAACGCGATCGGACCGGGCTACACGCTGTCGGACATGACCCGGCAGTTCATGGACGCCAACCCAGAGCTGCGCGTGCAGTGGGAGTCGCTCGTGCCGATGGGACGCCTCGGTGTTCCCGAGGACCTCGTGGGCATGACCGTTCTTCTCGCATCGGAGGAGTCGTCGTACCTCACCGGGCAGACCCTGGTGATCGATGGGGGGTACACGCTCCTGTGACGTCCACGCCCCCGATCAAGCGGCGTCTGCCGCGCCCGTCGGAGATCCTGCCGCTCATCGGGCGGCCCGATCCCACGCGCTCGCGCCTGCAGCGCCGCCTCGACCGCTGTGCTGGTATCGGCGATCTGCGCGCTCTCGCCCGTCGGCGCGTACCCCCGGCCGTGTTCGACTACACCGACGGTGCCGCCGGCAGCGAGACCACGCTTCGGCGCAGCCGCGAGGCCTACCGCCGGGTGGAGTTCGTACCGCGAGTGCTGCGCGATGTGGCCACCGTCGATACCACCACGACGATGCTCGGCGCATCGTCGGCGCTGCCCTTCGCACTCGCACCCACCGGCTTCACGCGGATGATGCATCACGCCGGAGAGCCCGCCGTGGCGCGGGCGGCGCAGGCTGCCGGCATTCCGTATGCCCTGTCGACCCTGGGCACCACCAGTGTGGAGGCCCTGGCGGCAGCGGTGCCCGACGCCCGGCGGTGGTTCCAGCTCTATGTGTGGCGCGACCGCGACGCCAGCGCCGCACTCATCGCGCGGGCGCAGGAGGCCGGCTACGAGGCGCTCATCCTCACCGTCGACACCGCGGTGGGCGGTATCCGTCAGCGCGACGTGCGCAACGGCCTGACCATCCCGCCGCAATTGAGCATGCGCACGCTCGCGCAGATGGCGATGTACCCGCGCTGGTGGGTCAATGCGCTCACGACCGATCCGCTGGAGTTCGCCACGCTGTCGTCCACCAGTGGCACCGTCGGCGACCTGCTCACCCGGGTGTTCGACGCCTCGATCACCGCCGACGACATCGCCTGGCTGCGCGGGGTCTGGAAGGGCCCGCTCATGCTCAAGGGCGTGCAGTCGGTCGACGACGCGCGCGTGGCCGCTGATCTCGGCGTCGACGCGATCGTGCTGTCCAATCACGGCGGTCGCCAGGTCGACATGGGCGGCGCGCCGCTGGAGCTGCTCCCGCACGTCGTGCGCGAGGTGGGGGAGCGGCTGGAGGTCTACATCGACGGTGGCGTCACCAGCGGCACCGACATCGTGGCCGCGCTGTGCCTGGGCGCGCGCGGGGTGCTCGTCGGGCGCGCCTACCTGTACGGCCTCATGGCTGGTGGCCAGGACGGCGTCGCCCGGGCCATCGACATCCTGGCCAAGGAGATCCGCACGACGATGCAGCTCATCGGCGCGACGTCGGTCGCCGACCTGTCACCCGCCCTGGTGCGCCTGCGCGAGGGGTGACCAATCTCGCTCGTCATGGGAGTGGGTGTAGGGCACGAAGAGAGATGCCCTCGTGCCCTACACCTCTCGCGTCAGTCGAGAATGACCTCATTCAGTCGTCCGGTTGCGACGTCGAAGATGAATCCGCGGATCGACTCAGTGTGCGGAATGAAGACGGACGCACGAATCCGGCGCGCGGACTGGCGCAGGTCGACCTCGAGGTCGGAGAAGGCCTCCGCGGCCCACTCTGGCTTGATTCCTGTCTCCGTGAGGATCGCCTGCTTGAACTCATCGTCCGTGAACGTGAGCATGCCGCAGTCGGTGTGGTGGATGAGGATGATCTCCCGGGTGCCGAGAAGGCGCTGGGAGATGGCAAGGGACCTGATCTCATCGTCCGTGACCACGCCGCCAGCGTTCCTGATGACGTGAGCATCGCCTTCCTCAAGGCCGAGCACCTTGGAGACGTGGAGGCGCGCATCCATGCAGGCGACCACGGCGAGATGCTTCGCCGGCGGCAGCGGAAGCGGTCCGCTGAAGCCCTCAGCGTAGGAGAGATTGCGCTCGAGGTAGTCGGGGATGACTGACATGGATGTCCTTTCTGGTCGGCATGCCGGTGCATGCACGTGAACGTCCGCCGACGCTAGGTGGGGATGCGCGAAGGAAACGTGCAGGAGACGTGAAACTGCACACGCTTTGCGTCTGCGAGGGCACGTCAGATGGTGATGCGCTCGTCTGGAGTAGGGACGATCGCAGTGAGGTGGCATTCATGTTGAAGACGCTCGGCGAGGGCGGCCGACGCCTCCGGCTCCCCGTGGATGCAGAACACCCGCCCCGGTGGTGACGCGGCCGACGCGATCCATGCGACGAGCTCGTCGGCATCGGCGTGCACGCTGAACGCACCCACCTGCACGATCTCGGCACGCACCTGCACCTGCTTGCCGTGCACCTTCAGCTCGGACGCACCGTCGGCGAGCATTCGGCCGGGTGTGCCCTGGGCCTGGTAGCCGACGAGGACCACGGCGTTGTCGCGGTCGGGCAGCAGGGCCTTGAGGTGGTGCACGATGCGGCCGCCGGTACCCATGCCCGACGCCGAGATGACAATGCGGGCTCCGCCGCGGTCGAGGGCCTTGGAGTCCTCAACCGTGCGTGACTCCTTCAGCTGAGGCAGGTCGATGACGGTGGCGCCGCGCGCGGTGACCGACGTTCGAAGCTCGCGGTCACCGCGGTCGATGGCGTCGCGGTAGACGTCGAGGGAGGCCAGGGCCATCGGGCTGTCGACATGGATCGGGCAGATGGGGATCCGCTGCGAGTCCTGCAGCTCCCGGAGCGCGGCGAGAACCACTTCGGTGCGGTCGACGGCGAAGGCCGGGATGAGCACGGTGCCCCCGCGGTGGAGCACGCGGGTGATGGCGTCGGCGAGCTCGTCGATCTCGGCGGTGACGTCCTCGTGCCGTCGATCGCCGTACGTGGACTCCACGACGATGGCATCCGCCGCGGGTGGCGGCGCGGGCTCGCGCAGGAGTGGGTGCGACGGGCGGCCGAGGTCGCCGCTGAAGACCACCGTGCGGTCCGTCGAGCGGACGGTGGCGGTGGACGATCCCAGGATGTGGCCGGCGGGCTGCAGTGTGACGGTGAGGTCGCCGATGTCGATCGGGTGGTCGAAGGGCACGGCCTGGAGCAGGTGGATCGCGGCCTCGGCGTCGTCAGTGTCGTACAGGGACCGTGGATGGGAGTGCCGGGAGTAGCCCTCCTTGCGGGCGTAGGCGGTGTCCTCCTCCTGCAGGCGCGCGCTGTCGCGCAGGACGATGGCAGCCAGGGCGGCGGTGCCCTCCGAGCAGTAGACCGGCCCGGACCAGCCGTCCCGCGCCAGGGCGGGCAGGTACCCGCAGTGGTCCAGGTGCGCGTGGGTGAGCACGACCGCGTCGAGGGTGTCGGGGTCGATGGGGGAGGTCTCCCAGTTGCGTGCTCGAAGTTCGCGCCCTCCCTGGTACAGGCCGCAGTCGACGAGGACGCGCGTGCGCCCGGCCTCGACGAGGGTCTTGGAGCCGGTGACAGTGCCGACGGCACCGTGGAAGGTCAACTGCACGGCGACATCCTCGCGTATGCCGGCGTGGCCTGCGTTATCTGAGGGGCTGCTGTCGCTAGCGTGACGTCACCAGCGCTCCACCAGGGGTGCTCACGTCGAAAGGCATGCCATGTCGGCCATCGGTCGCCCGTTCATCGTGACCCTCATCGGTGTTCTCACCATCATCTTCGGCATCATCGAGATCATCAACGGCCTCATCGCCATGTTCTCCACCGGTTTCTGGGGTGGCCTGTGGCAGATCATCGTGGGCATCATCTACATCGCCCTGGCCCGTGGCCTCATGGGCGGCAGCGGCGTCGTCCGACTCATCGTCGCCATCGTGACGATCCTGAACATCATCGCTGGAGTCTGGGAGGTGCTCACCTTCTGGAGCACCGACGCCTGGGGTGCGCGCTTCATCGGCGGCCTGGTCCAGGCCGTGGTGGCCCTGCTCATCCTCATCCTGCTCTACACCCCAAAGGCGACCCTGTTCTTCAAGACGCACGGCAAGGTCTGACCTCACCTCGCCTGACCTGACATCACCGACCCGGCGATGAGCACCCTCGCGGCGCTCATCGCCGGTGTCGTTGCCGGGCTCGCCATCGCCGTGCCGGTGGGGGCGATCGCCGTCCTGCTCATCCACGAGGGCCTGGAGCATGGCCACCGCGCAGCCGTGGGCGGCGCGTTCGGCATTGCCACCGTCGACCTCGTCTACTCCACGCTCGCCGTCGTCGCCGGCGGGGTCGTGACCGCGCTGCTGTCCGGGCGAGAACTCATCGTCGGTGTCGTCGCCTCCCTCGTGCTCCTGGCCGTCGGCGTGCGCGGCATGGTCGTCGCCCTGCGCGCACGCGGTGCGGTCGCGACGACGGACCCGCCGCTGCCGCGATCCGCCGGGGGCGCCTACCTGCGGTTCGTCGGGCTCACCGCCATCAACCCCGCGACCGCCCTGTACTTCGTGGCCCTGGCCACCACCCTGGGCCCGCGCCTGGGCAGCGGGCAGGCGGCCGCCGGATTTGTCCTGGGAGTGTTCGTCGGGTCGCTGTCATGGCAGTTGGTGCTGGCTCTCAGCAGCGCCACCCTGGGTCCGCGGCTGGGGCCGCGGCTACGCCGTGCCACCTCGATCGTCGGCTTCGGGGTCGTCATCGTCCTGGCCGTCGTGCTGGGCGCCGAGGCGATCCTGCGGGGCTGACGGGGTGACTGCCCTGCGGGCGGTCCACTCGCACCGGACAATGGCGGCATGACCGACGAACCCGTGATCGTCGCGTGCTGCCCGATGGCGCCGGTGCTCGGCGACGTCGACCGCAACCGCGCCACGACGGTCGCCGTCATCACCGAGGCGGCCGACCGCGGGGCTCGGGTCATCGTGCTGCCGGAACTGGCCTCCAGCGGCTATGCCTTCACCGATGCTGCTGAGGCCCTCGCGGCGGCCGAGCCTGCCGACGGCCCGACGGTGCAGGCCTGGGCAGCCCTGGCCCGTGAGCGTGACCTCGTCATCGTGGGCGGCTTCTGCGAGCGCGACGACCAGGGTCGTCCGCGCAACAGCGCCGTGATCGTCGACGCCGGTGGCGTTCGCGCGATCTACCGCAAGGTGCACCTGTGGGACCGCGAGCGGCTCATCTTCATACCCGGCGACGAGGCGCCGCCGGTCGTCGACACCGGTGTCGGACTCGTCTCCGCTGTCATCTGCTACGACCTGGAGTTCCCCGAGTGGGTGCGGCTGCCCGCCCTCGCGGGAGCACGGCTCCTGTGCGCTCCCACCAACTGGCCGCGAGGCTCGTGGCCGGCGGGGGAGCGGCCCGGGGAGATCACGAGGGCGCTCGTCGATGCCGCGGTGAACCGCATGTTCATCGCGGTGTGCGACCGCGTGGGCACCGAGCGCGGGCAGGAGTGGGTGGGGGGAAGCGCGATCATCGACCCGGACGGGTGGCCGCTGGCCGGAGCTCAGGCCAGTGCGTCCACCGATCTGCTGCTGGCGTCGTGCGTGCTGGCGCAGGCCGACGACAAGGGGCTCGGCGGTCTCTCCGACGCCCTCGGCGACCGTCGACCCGACCTGTACCGGCGCTTCCTGCTGGATTCCTGATTCGGCATGGCGCCCCCCAGGGGGGTGCTTGCGCTGTTAGCGTCGCGCTCACGAGAGTGACCTGACCAGGAGGCTCGCATGTCATCACTGGAGAAGGAGTTCCCCGCCGAGCCGATGCAGCCATCGGCCGTTGAGTTCCACTCGATCGACTACGTGCCCCAGAGTGAGCGGCACGGCAAGGTCTCACACCTGGGCTCCATCTGGTTCGTCGGCAACATCAACCTCACCGCCATGGCCACCGGCGTCACCGCCCTGGCCCTGGGCGCAGATCTCTTCTGGACCCTCGTCGCCACGGTGATCGGGTCGCTCTTCGGCACCTTCTTCATGGCGTTCCACTCCGCGCAGGGTCCCCAGATGGGGCTGCCCCAGCTCGTGCAGTCCCGTCCGCAGTTCGGCTACATCGGCGCGGCCATCACCGTGTGGGTGTTCGCGCTGGTTAACTACGTGGCCTACAACACCTCCGACGCCCTGCTGTCCGGTGACGCCTTCAACAACCTCGTCGGGATCAACACGAGTGTGGGGTACTTCATCGCCGCCGCCATCGCGGCGGTCATCGCCTTCTTCGGCTACCGGTGGATCCACAAGGTCAATCGCTGGCTCACCTGGCCGCTCATCGTCATCATGGTGCTGCTCACGATCGGAGCCCTGATCAACAAGGGTCTGCCGGTCGGCGCCTTCACCCCGGGCGAGTTCAAGCTCGCGCCGTTCATGACCGTGTTCGTCATCGTCGCCGGGTTCCAGCTGGGCTGGGCGCCGTACGTCTCGGACTACTCGCGCTACCTGCCGGCGTCCGTGGGAGTGAAGTCGACCTTCTGGTGGACCTACCTGCCCAGCGCCCTGTCGGGTGTGTGGGTGTTCGGGCTCGGCGCCGTGGCCTATGCCGCGGCTCCGGATGCCACGCCGGTGCAGGCGTTCAAGCAGGCCGGCGACAGCCTGTTCAACGGCTTCGGCTGGATCGCGATCTTCGCCCTGCTCATCGGCCTGCTCACCGTCATGGCAATCAACCAGTACGGCGGCATGATGTCGATGATCTCCATCCGCGACTCGTTCAAGCCGGTCACGCCGTCGGTCCGCATCCGCCTGGTCGGCATCCTCATCATGTTCGTCCTGGTCTGGGGTATCTCGCAGTTCGTCGGCATCGACCGGTTCAACGTCTTCTACGGCAACGTCCTGATCTTCCTGGCCTACCTGTTCACCCCGTGGACCGCGATCAACCTCGTCGACTACTTCTTCATTCGCAAGGGGATGTACTCGGTGCGCGAGATCTTCAACCCCGCCGGCATCTATGGCCGCTGGGGCTGGCGCGGGCAGGTCTCCTATCTCGTGGCGATCCTGGTGATGGTGCCGTTCATGGTGACGACCCCGTTCGTCGGCTTCATCGCCGCCGACCTCGGCGGTGTCGACTACTCGATCTTCATCGGCCTGCCGGTGGCGGCGATCCTGTACTGGGCGCTGTGCCGCAATTTGGATCTCAAGCGCGAGCGTGAGATCTCGATGGCCGAGGGCCTCATCACCGGCGTGCACTAGGACCGCGTAGCGTCGGTGGGCATGGACGAACCCCGGACCGCCGGCGGCCAGGGGCCGATCGACGCGTCGGTCGTCCCGCGCTACGCGGGGCTGGCGACGTTCGCCCGGCTGCCGCAGGCCGGTGCGGCGCACGCCGACGTCGGGATTCAAGGGGTGCCCTTCGATGCGGGCGTGAGTTACCGACCGGGCGCGCGCTTCGGTCCCAGTCACGTGCGCGAGTCCAGTCGGCTGCTGCGTCCGCTCAATCCGGCCCAGGATGTCGAGCCGTTCGCGGCGCAGCGGGTCGTCGACCTCGGCGACATCCCCGTCAATCCCTTCAGCATCGACGAGGCCATCGCGCAGGTCGAGGCGGGGACCCGTGAGCATCTGGAGCGGGCCGACCGCCTGGTGACCATCGGCGGTGACCACACGATCTCGCTGCCGCTGCTGCGGGCCCTGCACGCCCGGCATGGACAGATCGCGGTCGTGCACTTCGACGCCCACCTCGACACGTGGGACACCTACTTCGGCCAGCCGTACACGCACGGCACGCCGTTCCTGCGCGCGAGCGAGGAGGGGCTGCTGGCGACGGGGCACTGCCTGCACGCGGGGATCCGCGGCCCGCTGTACTCCCGCGACGACCTGCCCCGCGATGCGCGCGCCGGCTTCGCGATCGTCACCAGTGACGACGTCGAGCTCGAGGGCACGGGCGGTGTCGTCGAGCGGATCATCGAGCGCACCGGTGGCGCTCCCGTGTACCTGTCCATCGACATCGACGTCCTGGATCCGGCCTTCGCGCCGGGCACCGGGACCCCCGAGGCGGGTGGCCTCACCAGCCGGGAGCTCCTGCGGATCGTGCGGGCCCTGCGCGCGGTGAACCTCGTGGGCGTCGACGTCGTCGAGGTGGCGCCGGCCTACGACCATGCCCAGATCACCGGGATCGCGGCGGCACACCTTCTCTATGAGGCCCTGAGCACCTGGGCGCCGCAGGGCTGACGGGGCTGACGGGGGCTCTGAGCCCGGTTGGGCCAACGGGGTTGACGGCTGTCAGGGGTGCCGTCTAGCGTCCGCCTTGTTCGAACATCTGTTCGAACACCTTCCTCGGATGCCGGGGTCGCCTCGACCCCGGCCCCGGCATCCCGGCAGGTTCGGCACGTTCCCGAGCTCCGGGCGGTGGCAGGCGATGCGCAGGCTGCGGGTCCCGGTCGAGGTGGCGGTCGGGCCCCGGGGTGCCCCGGAGTCCTTCCGCTGGCGGGGTCGGCGGCACGCCGTGCGGGCCGTGGTGGCGCAGTGGGTCGAGGCAGTGCCGTGGTGGTCGTGGCGACGGCCCGGTCCCGGAGGTGACTTTGGGTCCGTGGAGCGCAGTCGTGGCGATGGCCGCGGGAGTGGCCAGGCATGGGCCTGGCGGGTCGAGGCAGTGACCCGGACGGGAACGTCCGGGACGTACGACCTGGTCCGGATCACCGGCATCGATCGTGATGCGTGGGTGCTCCTGCGGGTCGTCGACTGACAGATCACCTGAGGAGAGGACCCACCCATGAGCACCCCGACGATCTCCGGCGCCGCATCGCTGGACCTGTTCGCCTCTGCGCGTCGCAGTCTGGCGCAGGCGCACCTGTCCGTCGTTCCCGATGACCGCTACGTCGCCGCGCACCTGGCCGCCCTGCGGGCCGCGGCCGCCGTGCTCGCCAGTCGTCGCCCCGCCTCGGGTCGGCGGTCCTCGCGCGTGCACAGTGTGTGGGCGCTGCTGCCGCGTGCCGCTGCCGAGTTGGGGGAGTGGGCGGAGTTCTTTGCCATCACCGCCCGGCGCCGGGCGGCGATCGAGGCCGGTCTGGTCACCGCGTCGGCCCGTGA
>CAYFLO010000043.1:0-9492 GCA_964343995.1 uncultured Bifidobacteriaceae bacterium | reverse complement strand
CGACGGCGAGGTCGTCGTAGTCCGGACGCAGCCGGCGCGACCACCGCGCGTTGTGCTGGCGCCCGTCGACCACGGCCACGACGAAGCCGTCCATGACATCGGTGTTGGGGTGCAGACGCAGGCCCACCCACAGGCTTGCTCCGGTGGCCTGGTCGCCCAGGGTGAAGTAGAAGCCGTCGTTCCAGTTGACCGAGTCGCTGGCCACGGAGTCGAAGGTGCCGTCGATCTGGTGGCGGGGGTACTCGTCCATGCGGGTGAGGCGGGGGCCCATACCGGCAGTCTAGGGCTGCCCCGGGCATTTGTGCGACAAAATGTCCTATAGTCCAGCCATGCAGACCCTTGTTCTGGGTGGATCGACCTTCGTCGGGCGCCGCCTCGTCGCCTCCCTTGCCGCCCGCGGCGGCGATGTCGCCGTCCTCAACCGCGGCCGCACCGCCAGCGCACTGCCCGACGGCGTGCGCCGCATCGTCGGCGACCGCACCGACACCGCGTCGATGCGCGCAGCGCTCGAGGGCACCCAGTGGGACGCCGTCATCGACGTCTCCGGCTTCGTCATGGCCGCCGGCGGCGGTCAGTTCGAGGACCTCATCGCTCTGCTCGACGGGCGCGTGGGCGCCTACGTCTTCGTCTCCTCGATCATGGCCTACGCGCCCACCGGGCTCATGCCGTGGACCGAGGACCAGCCGATGCGCGACGACCCGGTGAGCACGTACGGCGGATTCAAGGCACATGCCGAGCGCGTCGTGCTCGATCGTTTCGCGAACACCGGATTCCCCGGCAGCGTGGCGCGGCCCGCAGCGATCTACGGACCGGACAACAACATCCACGACATGGAGACGGCGATGTTCCTGCGGCTGCGCCGCGGACTGCCGATCCTCGTGCCGCACGGCGGCCTGGTGACCACGTCGTACGGTCACGTCGACGACCTCGTCGCGAACCTCATCGAGATGGCACAGTTGCCGGCGGCGCGCGGCCGCGTCGTCAACACCACCGGGCAGGGCTGCTCGTCGGGGGAGTACGTGGCCCAGCTCGCGCAGATTGTCGGCGTGGAGCCCGATGTGGTGATGGTCCCCGATGGTTTCGACGCGCCCGGCCCGCTGTTCGGGCACCTGTTCAAGGACCGGCACCACGGGATCCTGTCGGTGCAGGCGGCGCGCGATCTCGGCCTCACCGTCGAGCGCGGCTTCCGCACCGGACATGAGCAGGCCTACGCGTGGTTCTGCGACAGCCCGCTGGTCGACGGCCCCGATGCGATGAGCGACCCGATGTGGGGTGCCGGCTACGACTTCGCCCTGGAGGCTCAGGCCGTGGCGGCGCTGCGGGGCGCGGGACGCGCATGACCGTCGTGAGCGCTGAGCGCATCCGCGCCGCGGCACAGGCCGGGCTCGCCGATCCGGCCACCGGCAGTGCGCGTCAGTGGCAGGCGGTCCAGGACTGGCTCGACGCCCGTGCCGATGATCCGTGGCCGGCGCGCTGGGCGGAACTCGCGCCGCGTGTGGGCCTGACCGCAGCGCAGTCAGCCGACCCGGACGCTGTCGCCGATGCCGTGGCCGCACTCCTGGGCGGCGACGACCACGACTCACGGCGCGCCCGGCAGGTGCGCGCGCTCCTGCGCACGTGGGCCGACGACGACTTCGCGGCCGACGGCCCGCTCATGGGCGCGTTCACCAGTCACGACACCGACATCGAGCACGCCGTGGTCGACGTGCCCGCGGACGAGGTGGCGGCCGTGGCCGCATGGCTCTCGCAAGAGGAGGATCGCCCGATCGTCGTACGCGACGCCACCCTCATCGGCGGCGGCTTCTCGCGGCGCATGTGGCGCGCGACTGTCGACCACGACTCCTCCGGGCGCTCGCGCGGAGTCGTCGTGCGCATCGAGCAGGGCGGCATGTTCGCCACCGACACCGAGCGCGAGGTGGCGGCCATGCGCGCGGTGCTCGGCGCGGGCTACCGCGTGCCGGAGGTGCTGCATGTGGAGCCCACCGGGCGCGTGCTCGGTCAGCCGTTCATGATCATGGGCCTGGTCGACGGTGTCGCCCGGCTGGATGAGCAGGGCCTCGATGACGTCATCGCCTCGGTGGCGGCGCTCCACCGCCTGCCCGCGTCGGTGCTCGATCCGCGCGAGCGCACCGCCCAGCAGGTCATCGACGACGAGATCGACGGCTGGCTCTCCGTCTACCGCGCGCATGCCCCGCACCGGATCCCGCTCATCGAGGACGCCGCCGCGTGGCTGCATCGCCACCTGCGCCCCACCGGGCCGACGGTCATCGTCCACGGCGATGCCGGCCCCGGCAATGCGCTGTACCACCCCGCCGACGGGCTCACCGTGCTCGACTGGGAGTTCGCGCACGTGGGCGACGCCCTGGAGGACTGGGCCTATCTCGCGCTCATCCGCGGCCGACGGATCATGGGACCGGACGCGTGGAAGGAGCGCATTCGCGCCGTCGCCGGCGTCTGGTTCGACGACGAGCAGTGGCGCACCTGGCTGGCCTTCAATCACTTCCGCGGCGCGTGCGTCAACCTCACTGCCGCGACCGTGTTCGACACGGCGCCGCGCCCCACGGCCGACCAGCTGGCCATCGGCATCGCGGTGAGTGAGCGGTTCCTCGTGCAGCTCGCGGCGATCACGGCCGCCGACCCCGACTGATGGACGCGCGCCTGGCCCGCACGCGTGCCGCGGTGTTCGCCGCGGTGCGCGAGGTGCTCGTGGCCGAGGGTCCGGCCGGGCTCACGGCCGAGCGCATCGCCGAGGCGTCCGGCGTGGCCCGCAGCACGGTCTATCGCAACTGGCCCGACCTCGGCGCGCTTGCCTGCGAGGTGTTCGACGACCTCATGCACCAGGAGGCACTGCCGGCGTCGGACGATCCACCGGCGGCCCTGCTGGCCTACCTGCGCGACTACGCGCGACGGCTCAACGACCCGCAGTACATCGCGGTGCTGCTGGCGCTGATGGAGTCGGCACGTCGCGATGAGGCATCGGCGCAGGTGCAGCGCCGCATGTTCTCCCAGACCAGGTCGCGCGCCGGCGCGATCATCGAGGCCGGGCGCGCCTCCGGTGACTTCGATGCGCGCCTGGACGTGCGTCAGGGCGTGGAGGACGTGGTCGCGCCGTTCCTGTACCGCCGCCTGGTGTCGCAGGAGCCGATCACCGCGCGCATGGTCACCGATCTGCACCGCACCCTGATGGAGCGCTGGCGCAGCAGCTAGCGCGCATGCGCTGCTTCAGCCCTCCAGCGACCGCTGCCGTGCACCCTTGTCGTGGTAGTCGTACTCCGCGGCGACGCGCAGTCCGTCGAACACCAGGAACGACAGACCGGGCACGCTCCACTTCTTGCCCAGGTGCCCGGGGCCCATGGAGTCATCGATGACGGTGGCGCTCATCACCCACTGCAGCGCCAGGCCGTCGGGGCGCGCCCAGTACTCACCGGTGGGGATGAGGGCGAGGTCGGGGTAGCGCTCCAGGCCATGACCGAAGTACTCCCGGATCGCCGGCCAGCCCTCCTTCAGGCCACCGACGCTGTCCCACAGGACGGGGGAATCGGTGAGGTACTGCCGCGGGGCGTCGACGTCACCGCTGGACCAGGCGGCGAACAGGCTCTCGACGACGGAGATGCGGGCCAGGTCGGTGGCGTCGAACTCGCTCATGGTGCTCCTTGATTCTCGTAGGCGGTCGGACGAGTCGTGCGGGATGTCAGCCGGGGATGTCAGCCGGGGATGACGGTGCCGCCGTCGACGGTGACGACCTGACCGGTGACAAAGCCGGCCTCAGGGGCGGCCAGACTGGCAATGGCATGCGCGATCTCACTGGGCTGCGCCGGACGGCCCACCGCGATGCCGGTGAGCAGGCGGGCCCGGCGCTCGGGGGTGATGCGCCCGGCCACGAGCTCGGTGTCGTCGGTGTAGCCAGGGGCGACCACGTTGGCGGTGATGCCGTCGGGGGCCACTCGGCGCATGAGCGTGACGATCCAGCCCTCCAGGGCGGCCTTGGCCGCGAGGTACGCCGGGCTGCCGGTGCCGCGTCGGACGCCGGCGCTGCCGACGATGACGATGCGGCCGCCGGGACGGGCGACGAGCGGCAGCAGGGCCTCGACGGTGAGGACGGCGCTGAGGGTGTTGCCGCGGTAGGTCGTCATCCAGGCATCGGCAAGAGTCTCCAGGGTGTCGCCCAGTGGCGGCTGCACCGAGCCGGCATTGGCGACGAGCACGTCGAGCGCGGTTCCGTCGGCGCTGAGCGCATCGGCGAGGGCCTGCACGGCCGCCGGATCGGTGAGGTCGCACGTGCGCACGTCAGCGGTGACGTCGTCGTGGTCCTGCACGAGCTGCGCGGCGACGGCGTCGAGCTTGTCGCGGCGCCGCCCCACGAGGATGAGTCGGTCGCAGGTGGTGGCCAGGGCCGCAGCGGTCGCGGCGCCGATGCCGGTGCCGGCGCCGGTGACCAGGGCGGTGCGCATGCGGTCACCGTAGCGGCAGGCGCCTGCGTTACCCTCGCAGAGCGCGTGAGCCCGCAAGGCGCGCGCCTGACGCCCGCCAACCCACGAAGGACGAGCCACCCATGACGACGACGGTGATCATCGACGGCGCCCGCACTCCGGTCGGCAAGCTGCTGGGCGCGCTGTCGTCGCTCTCAGCCGCTGAGCTCGGCAGTGTCGCGATCCGCGGGGCCCTCGAGCGCTCCGGCGTCGCGGCCGACCAGGTCGATGCGGTGATCATGGGCAATGTCGTGCAGGCCGGCGCCGGCCCCAACCCGGCACGCCCGGCCGCTGCTGGCGCGGGGATCCCCATGAACGTCCCGGCCACCACGATCAACAAGCTGTGCCTGTCGGGCCTGGTTGCCGTTGCCCTCGCCGATCAGGCGATCCGCCTGGGTCACCACCAGGTCGTCGTCGCCGGCGGCATGGAGTCGATGACCGGCGCTCCGCACCTGCTCCTTGGCTCGCGCCAGGGCTACAAGTACGGCGCCACCCACGTGGCCGATGCCCTCGACCGCGATGCCCTCATCTGCGCGTTCGACGACATCTCTATGGGTGCGGCCACCGAGAGCTACGGCCGCTCCTACACGATCACCCGCGACGAGATGGATGCCTTCGCGGCGCAGTCGCACCAGCGCGCCGCGGCGTCCACCGCCTCGGGCCGCCTGGCGCAGGAGATCGTCCCGGTGGAGATCAAGGGTCGCAAGGGTGTCGTCACGGTCACCGAGGACGAAGGCATCCGCGCCGACACCACCGCGGAGTCCCTCGGCGGTCTGCGCCCGGCCTTCGACAAGGAGGGCTCGATCACCGCGGGCAACGCCTCGCAGTTGTCCGACGGAGCGGCCGCTCTCGTGCTGGCGAGCAAGGACTGGGCGATCGAGCACGGCCTGCCCTGGCTGGCCGAGATCGTGTCGCATGGCGAGGTCGCCGGTCCCGATCCGTCGCTGCTGCTCCAGCCGGCCGCGGCGATCAAGGACGCGGTGGCCCGCTCCGGCGGTGCGGTGACCCTGGACGACCTCGACATCGTCGAGCTCAACGAGGCGTTCGCCAGCGTCGGCCTTGCGTCGGCGCGCGACCTGGGCCTGGACGAGGCCATCGTCAACGTCAACGGCGGGGCGATCGCGCTGGGGCACCCGGTCGGCATGAGCGGTGCCCGCATCCTGCTGTCGGCCGCCTACGAACTGCGCAATCGTGGAGGCGGCACCGGTGCCGTGGCCCTGTGCGGCGGCGGCGGCCAGGGCGAGGCGATCATCTTCACCGTGCCCAAGGCGTAGGCACTCCGCTTCACCTGCGCGCGTACGACCAGGCGTGAGCCATATCAGGCGTGAGCCCTACCAGGGATAGAACGCCGGCATGTCCCTCGACGTGCGCTGCGTGAACTGCGCATCGCGCTTGCCCAGGAACGCGGCGACGCCCTCCTTGCCGTCGTGGATGCTCGTGTGCAGCATCGCCAGCGACTCCACGAGGTGAGCGGGCAGGGGATCGGGCAGGGCGCTGTTGCGCACGGTCATCGCGCGGATGAGCGCCACCGACACCGGCGAGCGACCCTTGGTCCAGCGGTCGGCGAGCGCCCGCGCGGCCGGGAGCAGCTCGTCCTCGGGCAGCACCTCGCGCACGAGGCCCACCTCGAGGGCGGCCTGCGCATCGAGGATCTCGGCGCTGTAGAAGAGGTCCAGGGCGTTGTCGAGACCGACGATGCGCGGCAGGTACCAGGTGGAGCAGGCCTCGGGCACGATGCCCAGGCGGCCGAAGACGAAGCCGATGCGGGCGCGGGTCGATGCCAGGCGGGCATCCATCGGCAGCGTCATGGTGGCGCCGATGCCCACGGCGGCGCCGTTGATCGCGGCGATGACCGGCTTGGTGCAGCGCTGCACTGCCAGCGACACCCGGCCGCCGGTGTCGCGCACGCCGTGCAGCAGGGCCGGATCGTCCAGGCCGTCGGCGAGCTCGGTCAGTGACGGCGACAGGGTCTCGTCCAAGCCGAACACGTTGCCGGTGGCGGAGAGGTCCATACCGGCGCAGAACGCCTTGCCCGACCCGGTGACGATGACCGCGCGCACGTCGTCGTCGGCGCTGGCGCGGTCGTAGGCGGCGATGAGCTCGCCTGCCATCGTCACCGTGAACGCGTTGAGCTGCTCGGGACGGTGCAGCTCCAGTGTGAGGATGCCGTCGTCGACGGTCCAGGTGAGCGTCTCGTACTGCATGGTCATCCCTCTCGTCAGCGCCGCGCCATGGCGGCGACGCGCTCAGTGACCAGGTCGGTCGGCAGTCCGGCCCGCTCGCGCAGCCACTCCTGGCTGCCGATGATGCTCGTGGCCTCGTCGGCCAGGGCCAGCGGGTGCACCGGCACGGTGATACCCGCGACCGCGAAGCCCTCTAGCACCGCGCTGCCGAAGCCACCGTGCAGGGTGTGCTCCTCCAGCGTGACGATGCCGCGGGTGCCGGCGGCCGCGGCGGCCACGGCAGCGGCGTTGAGCGGCTTGATCACCGGGCAGGTCATCACCCGCACGCTCACGCCCTGACCGGCGAGAGCGTCGGCCACCGCGATGGCCTGGGTGACGATCGGACCGGCGGCGATGAGGGTGACGTCGCTGCCGTCGCGGATGAGCAGCGGCGCACCGGTCGACAGGTCGGGAACCTGCTCGTG
The DNA here is from genome assembly GCA_964343995.1 of uncultured Bifidobacteriaceae bacterium. GTDB lineage: Bacteria > Actinomycetota > Actinomycetes > S36-B12 > S36-B12 > JBAWXR01. The sequence goes on along the minus strand of CAYFLO010000043.1, from coordinate 2,376 downwards.
CATGACCGGCTCGCGGTTCTTGCCCAGGCGCAGGTAGGCCGGCGACGGGTCGGCGAGGATCTCGTCGACGGCCGCACGGCACTCCTGCGGATCGGCGGGGGAGTACACCCGCATGCCCGGCAGCGAGCGCAGGATCGCGATGTCCTCCACGGCGTGGTGGGTGTAGCCCAGTGATCCGTAGGCCAGTCCCGCGCCGACCGAGACGATGGTGACGCCCAGGCCGTGGTAGCAGACGTCGTTGCGGATCTGCTCCAGCGGCCGCAGCGTGGGGAAGTTGGCGATGGAGTACACGAACGGACGGCGCCCGGCGCTGGCCAGGCCGGCGGCGATGCCGACCATCGACTGCTCGGCCACCCCACAGTTGATGAACTGATTCGGATACGCCGTGCCGAAGTCGGCGACGACGCCGAAGCCGAGGTCGCCGACCAGGAGCATGACCGACGGGTCGTGTGCAGCGACCTCGCCGAGCTTCTTGACGAACGCGTCACGCATGGCCGTCCTCCTGCAGCTGGGCCAGAGCCGAGGCGAGGTGCTCGGCATTGGGCGACAGGGTGTGCCACTCCACCTTGTCCTCCATGAAATCCACGCCCTTGCCCTTGGTGGTGTGGGCGATGACAGCGCGCGGACGGCCCGGGTGCGCGCCGGTGAGGGCATCGCGCAGGGCGTCGTGGTCGTGGCCATCGACCTCCACGACATCCCAGCCGAAGGCAGCCCACTTGTCGGCGAAGGGCTCCAGGGCGAGCACGTCCTCGGTGCGCCCCAGGATCTGCAGGCGGTTGCGATCGACGATGACGGTGAGCGCCTCCAGTCCGCGGTGCGCGGCCATGAGTGCGGCCTCCCAGTTGCTGCCCTCGGCGCACTCACCATCGGACAGGATGACGAAGACCTGGCGATCGGTGCCGTCGATGGCGTCGGCGATCGCGCGCCCTACCGCAAACGGCAGGGCGTGACCCAGGGCGCCGGTCGACAGTTCCACCCCGGGCACGTCGTGCGCGGTCACGTGACCGCCCAGGTGCGAGCCGTCGGCGCAGTACGCATCGAGCCACTCCACCGGGAAGTACCCCGCGTGCGCCATGACTGAGTAGACGCCGGAGGCCGAGTGCCCCTTGGAGACCAGCACGATGTCGCGCGCCGGGTCGTCGACGCGATCGGGGGCCACGTCGGCGACGCCGCCGTAGAGCACGGCGAGCACGTCGATGACCGACAGGGCCGCGCCGATGTGCGAGGCGCCCGAGCGGGAGCAGGCGGCGACGGCCGTGCGCCGGGCGGCCAGCGCCAGGGAACGTGAATCTGCCGGGGTTGCCGGGGTGGCCATGGGCTCCTCCTGCGAAGGTATGTGAACACCCTATAGTTGGACTCTCACGCAAGTCAGGAGGCCGGTATGCCCGCCAGCCGCCCCTGGGTCATGCGCACCTACGCCGGCCACTCCTCGGCCCAGGCGTCCAATGCCCTCTTCCGTCGCAACCTCGACAAGGGCCAGACCGGCCTGTCGATCGCGTTCGACCTGCCCACGCAGACCGGCTACGACCCTGACTCCCCGATGGCGCGCGGCGAGGTCGGGCGCGTGGGCGTGCCCGTCGTCGACCTCGGCGACATGCGCGCACTTCTCGCCGGCATCCCGCTGGATCGCATGAACACCTCGATGACGATCAACGCCACCGCGATGTGGCTGTACGCGCTCTACGTGACCGTGGCCGACGAGCAGGGGGTCGACCGCGCGTCACTCGCCGGCACGACGCAGAACGACATCATCAAGGAGTACCTGTCGCGCGGCACCTACGTGTTCCCGCCAGCCCCGTCGATGCGCCTCACCAGCGACCTCATCGCCTGGAGCGTCACGCACACCCCGCAGTGGAACCCCATCAACATCTGCAGCTACCACCTGCAGGAGGCCGGGGCCACGCCGGTTCAGGAGGTGGCGTTCTCGCTGGCGACGGCCATCGCCGTCCTCGACGCCGTGCGCGACAGCGGCCAGGTGGCGCCCGAGCAGATGCCGGAGGTGGTCGGGCGCATCTCCTTCTTCGTCAACGCCGGCATCCGGTTCGTGGAGGAGGCGTGCAAGATGCGCGCCTTCGTGCGGCTGTGGGACGAGCTCACCGCCGAGCGCTACGGCGTGCAGGACGCGTCGCTGCGGCGGTTCCGCTACGGCGTGCAGGTGAACTCCCTGGGCCTCACCGAGGCGCAGCCGGAGAACAACGTGCCGCGCATCGTGCTGGAGATGCTCGGCGTCACTCTCGGCGCCGACGCGCGGGCGCGGGCGATCCAGCTGCCGGCCTGGAACGAGGCCCTGGGCCTGCCCCGTCCGTGGGACCAGCAGTGGGCGCTGCGCATGCAGCAGGTGCTCGCGTTCGAGACCGACCTGCTGGAGTACGGCGA
>CAYFLO010000042.1:1274-9498 GCA_964343995.1 uncultured Bifidobacteriaceae bacterium | reverse complement strand
AGCCCGCGGATCGACGCGCGGCCGTCGAGGTCGGTGCGTACGCCGCCGGACACGTAGTGCTGCGCCGGCGCCACCGGGATGAGGTCGGTGACCGGGTCGATGCCGTGCGCGCGGCACGACTCCAGGATCGTCGGGAAGCGGCTCACCCAGGTGTCGGCACCCAGGGCGCGTCCGTCGAGCCACACGTGGTCGGCCTCCTGGTCGCGCATGCGGCGCATGATCGCCTTGGCCACGACATCGCGCGGGGCGAGTTCAGCCAGCGGATGCTCGTCGACCATGAACCGCTCGCCGCGGGTGTCCAGGAGCAGGGCACCCTCACCGCGCACGGCCTCGGACACCAGCGGCTGCTGGCCGCGGGCCAGCGGGCCCAGCCACAGCACGGTGGGGTGGAACTGCACGAACTCCAGGTCGGCGATATCGGCGCCGGCGCGCAGGGCAAGAGCCACGCCGTCGCCGGTGGAGACGTACGGGTTCGTCGTCTGCCCGAACACCTGACCGAAGCCGCCGGTGGCGAGGATGACCGCGGGGGCCAGGGCCGCACCGACACCGTCGCGCTGGCCGCTGCCGATCACATGCAGCGTGACACCCTGCACGGCACCGTCGGCGTCGACGAGGAGGTCCAGGGCGAGGGCGTTCTCGAGCACCTCGATCCCGGGGGCTCGACGCACGGCGTCGACGAGGGTGCGCGACACCTCCGCACCGGTGGCGTCACCGCCGGCATGGGCGATGCGACTGCGCAGGTGCCCGCCCTCGCGGGTGAGGGCGATGTCGCCGGCGGCATCGGTGTCGAAGTGGGCACCCAGGGCGATGAGTTCACGCACGGCGTCCGGGCCCTCGGAAACAAGGATCGCCACCGCATCCTCATCGCACAGGCCCGCACCTGCGACGACGGTGTCGATGAAGTGATCCTCGGGAGAGTCGTCCTCAGCGAGAGCGGCCGCGATACCGCCCTGGGCCCACGCCGTCGACCCGGACTGCATCGTCGCCTTGGTCACCAGGAGCACCGACCGCTGGGCGGCAGCCAGCCGCAGCGCCGCGGTGAGGCCGGCCACGCCGGACCCAATGACGATGGCGTCCGCACGCACGGTCCAGCCCGGCTCCGGGGCGGCGAGTCGACGCGGCAGGCGAAGAGCCGAGGAACTCACGGTCGTGGTCCGTCATCGACGGCGCAGTTGTCGATGAGCCGAGTGGTTCCCACGCGCGCGGCGACAAGGACGCGTCCGTCGAGGACAACGAGGTAGTCCAACTCGACGTCGGGGTGGAGTGCGGCTCGGCCGGCGGCGAGGGCGGCCGCCTCGTCCGCTCCGGAGGCAAGGGCGTCGGTGACGCAGCGAAGTGCTCGCGCCAGCGAGGCCGCGGCGTCACGATCAGCAGCACTGAGGTAGCGATTGCGACTGCTCATGGCCAGGCCGTCGGGTTCGCGCACCGTGGGGACGCCGACGATCTCCACCGGAAGGCTCAGGTCGGCAACCATCGCACGGATGAGCACGAGTTGCTGCCAGTCCTTCTCTCCGAACAGGGCGACATCGGCCCCCGTCTGACCCAGGAGCTTGGCCACGACGGTGAGCACCCCGCGGAAATGACCGGGGCGCGACGCCCCCTCAAGCACGTCGCCGAACCGACCGGGATCGACCGTGACGGTCTGGGGGCCGAAGCCCCCCGCAGGTCCGTAGATCTCGTGCACGTCCGGAGCGAAGACGATGTCGGCCCCCGCCTCGCGCGCGATGGCGACATCGGAGTCCAGCGTGCGCGGATAGCGGATGTAGTCCTCACCCGCGGCGAACTGCGTGGGGTTGACGAAGATCGTGACGATGACGGTGCCACCGCCTCCGGCGAGGCGTCGGGCCTGCCGGATGAGTTCAGCGTGCCCGTCATGCAGCGCGCCCATGGTCATCACGACGACGCGCTGGGCGGACGAGGCGCGTTGCAGCTCCGCAGCACGGTGCACGACCTGGGTCATCGCGTGGCTCCGTCCTCGGCGAGGACGGCAAGCAGTCGCTCGGCCTCGGCGGGCGCGAGCAGACCACCGGCTAGGGCGCGGTCAGCCGTGAGCCGCGCGAGAGCGCGATACGCCGAGGCAGCCTCGGGGGCCACCTCGTGCAGGCGCATGAGGTGCTCGGCAACGGTGTCGGCGTCGCCACGCGCGACCGGGCCGGTGAGCGCGGTCTCCCCCGCACGCAGGGCGTTGTCCAGTGATGCCGACAGCAGCGGGGCCATGAGTCGCGCGGGCTCCTCGAGCCCGGCCACGCGCAGGAGCTCCAGGGACTCCAGCACGACAGCCATGAGGTAGTTCGCGCCGAAGCTCACGGCCGCGTGGTAGAGCGCGCGTGCCTGTTCGGGGACCCACACCGGCTCTCCGCCCATCTCCACGACGAGCGCCTCAGCGATCGGGCGCACCTGCGCCTCTGCGGTGACGCCGAACGGGCAGTCCTCCAGGCGCGCGAGGTCGACGGACGTGCCGGTGAAGGTCATGAGCGGGTGCAGGGCCAGCGGCACCGCGCCGGCCTGCGCGGCGGGGCCGAGCACGTCGATGCCGTGCCGACCTGACGGGTGCACGACGAACTGGCCGGCATGGATCGCACCATCGTCGACGAGCCCGGACACCAGGCCCGGCAGCACGTCGTCAGGAACGGCCAGCAGGACCAGGTCGGCGTCACGAGCAGCGTCGGGAGCCGCCACGATCGGCACACCGGGCAGGAGCGCCTCGGCGCGCAGGCGCGACAGGTCGGAGACGGCCGACGCGGCAACGACCTCGTGCCCCGCGCGACGCAGCGCAGCCGCGAGCACCGCGCCGACGCGCCCGGCGCCGACGAGGCCCACGCGCAGCCGTGGTCGCGCATTCACGGGTCGAAGCGTACGGCTGGCACGATGACCGCCATGTCCGTCCCCACGCGCCTGCTCATCGGCGTGGGCACGGCCGCGCACCTGCCGTGCGACCTCGCCCTGCCGCTGCCCGACGGGCATCCCACCGGCCAGCCCGGCCTGCAGGTGATGACGCAGGTCGTAGACGACGTCATCGTCGAGGCCGACGTACGCATCGGCCTCATGCACCGCAGCATGGAGAGGCTCTACGAGGCGCGCGACTACCGCCAGCTGATGATGCTGGCCAACCGGCAGGACTGGGTGTCGTCCGCCGCCACCGAGTTGCTCATTGCGCGAGCCGTCGAGGCCGCCATGGGCATCGAGGTCCCGGCCCGCGCCGTGGTCATCCGCACGTTGCTGGCCGAAGCGGCACGCGCCAGCGCCCTGCTGGCGTTCCTCGCCCCCGTACTCCCGGACCACGCCCCTGCGGCTGCGCTGCGCGAGCAATTGGCCCGGGCGCAGGAGCGCGCCACCGGCAGCCGGGTGCACGCGATGCACGCGCGCATCGGCGGGGTCGCCGCCGACCTCGATGACGCGACGATCGATGAGTACCGGGCCGCCGCGCAGGCGATCAGCCGGGCGATGCCGCGCATCAGTGCCGACATCACCGCGACCATGGCGCCGTTCGCGGGCGTCGCCGTGCTCACGCGCGCCCAGGCGATCGCGCAGTCGCTGCTGGGGCCGATCGGACGGGCGAGCGGGGTTGCACTCGACACGCGTGTCGACGACGACGCCTACGCGCAGGTGCGCGACCTGCTCGTGCCCTTCGGTGGACCCACCGACGGCGACGTGCCCGCGCGTTACGCGTCGCTCGTGCACGACCTCACCGTGGCCGCCACGCTCGTCGATGCGTGTGCCGAGCAGCTTGCCGACGTCAGCGGTGCGGTCGACGTGCCGCTGCCGAAGGTTGTGCGCGTGCCCGAGGGCACCTGGATGGCCACCGCCGAGGGACCACTGGGGCGCACGAGCGTGGTGGTTGTCAGCACCGGCGACAAGACGCCGTGGCGACTGGCCCTGCGTACGCCCTCGTTCATGGCCGCGCAGGCCCTCGGCACCGCGCTGGTGGGCGTGAAGCTGGCCGACTCAGCGGCGGCCGTGATGTCGTTCGCGATCGTGCCGGGTGATGCCGACCGCTGACACGCGTGGAGCGGGGACCTACTCCTCGCCGTGCGAGCGCAGGTAGTCGATGAAGCGGGCGCGCAGCAGCGCCTTCATCTCCGGGCTGAGCTGATCGTCACCGAGCATCTCGCGCACCGCGCGCACGGTCTCGATGAACGTGCCGCCGATGGAGCCGAGGTCACCGCCCTCGCCCTCGATCGCGACCATGCCGGGCATGTGCGACAGCAGGTCGGCGAAGAAGCCGATGTCCATGTGGTGCTCGGCGCGCTGGAAGGCGCGGTGCCGGAGTTCGGTGAACGACAGGTCTTCCAGGGCGGTCATGTTGCGAGCCTATCGCCGTCACCCGGGCCCACCGGCAGCCGGCAGATGCGCTCCAGCCACAAAGCTACGACCGTGACCGCGATGCCGCCCGCACTCGTGGCGAGCGACGCCCACAGGCTCTGGGCTCCCGACGGCGTGGAGAGCTCGGGCAGCAGACCCAGCGCCGCGCCGAGGTAGAAGCCGGCAACGAGTGCACCGATACGCGAGGCCGCGATGGCCAGCGCGGCCGTGCGTGCAGCGACGAGCGGGGCCACCGGGCGCGTACCCGGGCGTCGCTGCAGGCGTGGCCGGATCATGAGCGTCCACGACAGCAGGCCACCGGCCAGGAGCCACATCGCGGCAGCCGCGAGCCACGGCACCACAATGATGCGCCCCGCCAGCGCGTGCACAAGGAAGACCGCGGACCAGCCGAGCGATCCGGCGACGATGGCCAGGGCGATGACGAGGCGGATGGGGGTCGGCCGCATCACGCCACCTCCACCCGCTGGGCGGGATCGGACGACGCTCGCGCGGCCAGGTCGGCCACGCGGCCGTGCCCAGGCAGCACAGCGTCGGGGTCGATCGCGCACCACGGCACGAGTACAAAGGCGCGCTCGTGCGCGCGCGGGTGCGGCAGGGTGAGGTGAGCGTCGTCGCGCACAACGCCGTCGATGGCGATGATGTCGATGTCGAGGGTGCGCGGTCCCCAGTGCACCTCGCGGGTGCGCCCGGCGGCCGTCTCGATCTGCGCGGTCGCGGCGAGAACGTCGTCGGGCTCCAGCGACGTCGTGGCCAGCACGACCAGGTTGACGAAGTCCGGCTGCTCGACACCGCCGACCGGCGCCGTGCGGTAGACCGGCGACACGGCCGTGACAGTGATGCCGGGAGTGGAGCGCAGCGCGTCGACGGCCGTGGCCAGCGTGGCGGCGGCATCGCCCAGGTTGGCGCCCAGCGAGAGCACGAGGGTGCGCGACTCAGCCATGACGACTCCGCCGGATGGTGACGGTGACATCGTCGAAGGGCACCGGGATCGGCGCGTGCGGCTTGTGCACCGTGACGGTGACCGCGTCCACGCGCTCGTCGACCAGGCAGGTGTCGGCGATGCGCTCGGCGAGGGTCTCGATGAGGTCGACAGGCTCCCCCACGATGCGTGCGTGCACGGCCTGGGCGACCGCGCCGTAGTCGACGGTGTCGGCGAGGGCATCCGAACGGCCGGCCGCCGCGGTGCTCACCTCCAGTTCGACGTCGACGGTGAACTCCTGGCCCTCGCGCCGCTCGGTGGCGAACACCCCGTGAAAACCGGTGCCGCGGATGCCGCGGACGGCGATGCAATCGGTCATGCCCGTCCCCTTCGCCACGCCTGCGCCACCCGCACAGCATCGCGCGTGCCGGCCACGTCGTGGACGCGCACCGCCCACACCTCGTGGAAGGCCGCGATCGCGCTGATGGCGTCGGTTGCGGCATCGCGACCTGCCGGCGGACGGGGTGCGCCGGAGGCGTCGGCGAGCAGGGAGCCCAGGAAGCGCTTGCGCGAACCGCCGACGAGCACGGGGTGACCCAGGCCCTGCACCTCAGGGAGCGCATGCAGCATCGCCCAGTTGTGCTCGGCCTCCTTGGCGAACCCCAGGCCGGGGTCGACAGCGATGCGCGCCGGATCGATGCCGGCGTCGATCGCGGCACGCAGTTGCCCACGCAGTTCGTCGATCACCTCGGGAACAACCTCGTCGTAGACCGCTGCATGGGTCATTTCGGCCGCGTCGTCATCGCGACGCCAGTGCATGAGCACGTACGGCACGCGCAGTGCCGCCACCGTCGCGTGCATGGCCGGATCGGCGAGGCCGCCGCTGACATCGTTGACCAGGCAGGCCCCGGCCTCGACGGCCGAGCGCGCGACCTGCGCGTGCATGGTGTCGATGCTCACCGCGATCCCGCGGCCGACGAGGGCCGCCACGACCGGCAGCACGCGCGCGGCCTCCTGGTCGACCGACACGGGCGCGGCGCCTGGGCGCGTGGACTCCCCACCCACGTCGATGAGGTCGGCACCCTCATCGGCCAGGCGCAGCCCATGTGCGATCGCCGCGCCGGGATCGGAGCGGGCGATGTCGTCGGCGAAGGAGTCGGGGGTGACGTTGACGATGCCCATGACCGCGGTGCGCTCGAGGTCGCACAGCGGTGCCGGAAGGCCCTGGGGTCGCAGCATCAGCGGCCCAGGATGAGCGACATCGCCTCCGCACGGGTCGTCGAGTCGCGCAGCACACCGCGCACGGCCGACGTGACGGTGCGGGCGCGCGGCTTGCGCACGCCGCGCATCGACAGGCACAGGTGCTCGGCCTCGAGCACGACAATCGCCCCACGCGGCTCCAGGATGCGCATGAGGGAGTCGGCGATCTGGGTGGTGAGCCGCTCCTGCACCTGCGGGCGCTGCGCGAACACATCGACGAGTCGGGCGAGTTTGGACAGCCCGGTGATGCGGCCGTTGGCGTTGGGGATGTAGCCGATGTGCGCGACACCGTGGAACGGCACCAGGTGGTGCTCGCACATGCTGTACAGCTCGATGTCCTTGACCAGGACCAGCTCGTCGTGGCCCATGTCGAAGGTGGTCGCCAGCACATCGTCCGGCGTCTGGTGAAGGCCGGCGAAGATCTCGGCGTATGAGCGTGCGACGCGCGCCGGAGTGTCGCGCAGTCCGTCGCGATCGGGATCCTCGCCGATGGCCAGGAGCAGTTCGCGCACCGCAGCCTCGGCACGCGCCGCATCGAAGGGTGGGCGCGGGCCGGATTCGGACAGCGCTACCGGGTCGACCCCGGTCATGCCGAGCCGCTCACCTCAGGGGCCGCACCCGGGTCGACGGGGGCTGCCGGGGTGACGGACTCCGCCGCGTGCATGGCATTGCCGTTGCGTGCAGCGAGCTCGGCGGGCGTGAGGATCGGGCCGCGCTCGTCGGGCTGGCGACGGGTCGAGCCGGTCCAGGCCGGACGCGGCTCACGCAGCTGCAGCGCCGCGAAGATCTCCTCGATCTCGCCCTTGTCGAGGGTCTCGCGCTCCAGGAGCGCCAGCACCATCGCGTCGAGCACATCGCGGTTGGCGACGAGCACGTCGTAGGCCTCCTGATGCGCGGCCTCAATAAAGGCGCGCACTTCCTCGTCGATGGCGGCGGCCACGTTCTCGGAGTAGTCGCGGGTGTGGCCGTAGTCACGGCCGAGGAAGACCTCGCCCTGCTCCTGGCCGTAGCGGATGGCCCCCAGGCGCTCGGTCATGCCGTACTGCGTGACCATCGCGCGGGCGACGGCCGTGGCCTTCTCGATGTCGTTGGACGCACCCGTCGTGGGGTCGTGGAAGATCAGTTCCTCGGCCGCGCGGCCACCGAGCATGTAGGCCAACTGGTTGAGCATCTGGCTGCGGGTGGTGGAGTACTTGTCGGCGTCGGGCAGCACCATCGTGTAGCCCAGGGCCCGCCCGCGCGGCAGGATCGTGATCTTGTGCACCGGGTCGTTGCCCGGCAGTGCGGCAGCGACGAGCGCGTGACCGGCCTCGTGGTACGCGGTGATCTTCTTCTCGTTCTCGTCCATCACTCGCGTGCGCTTCTGCGGCCCGGCGATGACGCGATCGATCGCCTCGTCGAGAGCCTCGTCGTCGATCACCTGGCGGTCGGAGCGCGCGGTGAGCAGCGCGGCCTCGTTGAGGACGTTGGCCAGGTCGGCGCCGGTGAAGCCGGGGGTGCGGCGAGCGACGGCCAGGAGGTCGACCTCGGGAGCCATCGGCTTGCCCTTGGCGTGGACCTTGAGAATCTCGAAGCGACCGTTGAGGTCGGGGCGCTCGACCGCGATCTGCCGGTCGAAGCGGCCCGGACGCAGCAGCGCCGGGTCGAGGATGTCGGGCCGGTTGGTGGCCGCGATGAGGATGACGTTCTGCTTGACGTCGAATCCGTCCATCTCGACAAGCA
>CAYFLO010000042.1:0-1264 GCA_964343995.1 uncultured Bifidobacteriaceae bacterium | reverse complement strand
TATCAGCGTCTTGCCCGTGCCGGGCGGACCGTAGAGCAGCACGCCCTTGGGGATCTTGGCGCCGACGGCCTGGAACTTCTCCGGCGCCGACAGGAAGTCCTTGATCTCCTGCAGTTCCTCAACAGCCTCGTCGGCACCGGCGACGTCGGCGAACGTGGTCTTGGGCATGTCCTTGGACACGACCTTGGCCTTGGACTTGCCGAAGTTCATGACCCGCGAGCCGCCGCCCTGCATCTGGCCCATGAGGAAGAAGAAGAGCAGGACGATCAGGGCGACGGGGAGCAGCGAGACCAGGAGCGAGACGAGGACGTTGTCGCTGGGGACCACCACGTTGTAGCCGCCCGGCAGCTGCCCGGCGTCGGCCTTGGCCTGGAGCTGCTGCTGCAGCAGGACGCCCTGGCCGGTGACGTACTGGGCGCGGACCTTGGAGCCGTCCTTCAGGGTGAGATCGATGGTCTGGTCGCGGTCGACGATGGTGGCGGTGTCGACCTGGCCGCCCTGGATGTCGGAGATGGCCTTGCCGGTGTCGACCTGGGTGGGCGAACCGATGCCCGAAACGACACTGGAGCCGATGAGGACGAGGAGCACGGCAAGGACGATCCAGAAGATGGGACCGCGCAGGAACTTGCGTGCATTCATCCCCCAAGGCTACCCCCCGGTCCACGGGTGCGAATCCGGGCGATCAGACCTTCCGCCACGGGCGAACGGGGTGCGCGGACCGGCATCATTCCCCCATGGCGACAGCAGCGGATGAGGCAGCGGGTGGTGCGGCGAATGACGGCGCCGTGCGCGACCTGCAGGTGCCCGCCTGGCCGTCACCGCGGTGGCTGAAGGCGTGCATTATCCGATCGCTCGACGGGGCCTTCGTCGGTGCCGACGGACGCAGCGGGTCGCTGTCGCACCCCGATGACCGCGCCCACCTGCGCGAGGTGCGCGCGCTCAGCGATGCGGTGCTTGTGGGCGCGCAGACCCTGCGGGTGGAGCGCTATGCGTGAGCGGCGCATCGCCGCCGGGCTCGCGCCGGTACCGCGACTGGTGATCGTCACCCGCAGCCTGGACCTGCCGTGGGACGCGCCGGTGTTCACCGACAGCCCCGTGCCGCCGCTGGTCGTGACCCCGCAGGCGCCGTCGCGACCGTCGGTCACGTCGGCCGAGCTCATCGTCGTCGACACGTCGCACCCGGGGACGATCATCGACGCCCTCATCGATCGCGGTCTTGAGCACATCACCTGCGAGGGCGGGCAGCGCCTGCTTGCGCTGCTCG
>CAYFLO010000041.1:0-9824 GCA_964343995.1 uncultured Bifidobacteriaceae bacterium | reverse complement strand
GCCTACGACGACCTCTCGGCGCGCAGTGGGGTCACCGATGTTCCGGTGGCGGTGCGTTCGTCGGCGACCAGCGAGGACTCCCCGGATGCCTCCTTCGCCGGTGAGCACGACACCTACCTGTGGATCCGCGGCGGCGATGCCGTGGTCGACGCGGTCCGCCGCTGCTGGGCATCGCTGTTCACCGATCGCGCCACGTGCTACCGCGTCGAGATGGGCTACGAGCACCGCTCGGTCGAGATGAGCGTGGTCGTGCAGAAGATGGTCCGGCCGATCGCCGCGGGGGTGGCCTTCACGCTCAACCCGGCCGACGGCGACCGCTCGACTGTGGCGATCGACTCGGCGTGGGGCTTCGGCGAGGGTGTCGTGAGCGGGGAGATCACCCCGGACAACTTCCTGGTCGACAAAGTGCTCTACGAGATCAGCAAGCGCAACGTGTCGCGCAAGGAGGTCGAGTTCCGGCTCTCCGACCACGACTCGGTCGAAAAGGTCGAGCTCGATGACGAGCGGGGCAATGCCGCATCTCTCACCGATGCCCAGATCAAGGCCATTGCCCGGCTGGCCCGCACGGCCGAGCGCCACTACGGATGCCCGCAGGACATCGAATGGGCCGTCGACGCCGACCTTGCCGACGGGGAGAACATCGTCCTGCTGCAGGCCCGACCGGAGACGGTCTGGAGCAAGAAGGGCCCCATCCAGGTCACCGACGGGTCAATCCCGGCCGGGGATTTCATGGCCAGCATCGTCTCGACTCTGGTCAATCCACTGCACACCCGCAAGCAGTAGTCCCAGTATTCGCAGTGCCCGAAATTCACGTTCCATCTGCATGACCGATCACCCGATCGCGCACGAACGACCCACCCACGAACGACTACCGACGAACGCCAAGGAGGCCGCATGGCCAGCTCGTTCCCGACTCCGTCCCAGGTGCCCGCTCCCAAGGGTGCCGAGGACTGGAAGTCGATGTACCCGTACAACCTCGTGTTCAGCGAGGACCGCAAGGACTATGAGGAGGACCGCTTCTGGTTCACCGACTCCATGCACTGGCCGGATCCGCTGCCGCCGTGGGATGCCTCGCTCATCGACCTGGCGTTCGGTGCGCTCAGTCAGTACAACAGCCGCATCTTCATTGTGCCGCCGGCCAATGGCCTGTCCGCGCGTCTGCTCAACGGCTACGTGTACCTCTCGCCGGTCGCGGCCGACCCGGCTGACATCGAGAAGCGTGCGGGCATGTTCATGGAGCGTGCGGGCTACTACTTCATGAACTGGAACGACCTGTACGACAAGTGGATGCTCAAGGTCCGTGAGCTCGTCGGGTCGATCGAGGCCCTGGAGATCTCGGCCCTGCCGGATGTGGAGGACATGAGCGTCGTCACGGGCGGCCGTGGCCTGGGCAGTGGCTTCGACCTGTACTCCGCGTACCTGAAGCTCCTGGATGCGGCGGCCAAGATCTGGAGCTACCACTTCGAGTTTCTCAACCTGGGCTATGCGGCCTACCTGGACTTCTTCGGCTTCTGCAAGACCGCGTGGCCGAGCATCCCGGACCTGGCCATCGCCAAGATGGTCGCGGGCGTCGAGGTCGACCTCTTCCGTCCCGACGAGGAGCTCAAGCGTCTGGCCAAGCTCGCCGTCGACAGCGGCGTGGCCGATGCTTTCTCGGCCGGCGATGTCGAGGCGACCTGCCAGATCCTCAAGGGCAGCGCAGCCGGCAATGCCTGGATCGCCTCGTTCCAGGAGTCCGCGGAGCCGTGGTTCAACTTCTCCACCGGTTCGGGCTTCTACCACAAGGACAAGATCTGGATCGAGAACGTCGAGGTTCCCTTCGAGTTCATCCAGAACTACATCGGCAAGCTCGGACGCGGCGAGGACCTCGCCCGTCCACTGGCTGCCATCCATGCCGAGCGCGACCGCATCGTCGCTGAGTACATGGATCTGCTCTCCAGCGATGCCGACCGCGAGGCGTTCCAGGGCAAGCTCGGCCTGGCGCGCGTGGTGTTCCCCTACGTGGAGAACCACAACTTCTACGTCGAGCACTGGACCCACTCGGTGATCTGGCGCAAGATGCGGGCCATCGGGTCGGTGTTCGTCAAGGAGGGCTTCCTCGAGCAGCCCGACGACATCTTCTACATGACCCGTGGCGAGATCCCCGACGCCATCGCCGACCTGTACACCTCCTGGGCGGCTCCCGAGCCGGCGCGTGGCCCGAAGTACTGGCCGCCGATCATCAAGAAGCGTCGGGCGATGAACGACGCGATGAAGTTGCAGAAGCCGCCGCCGGCCCTCGGCACCCCGCCGGAGGTCATCACTGAGCCGTTCACGGTCATGCTGTGGGGCGTCACGTCCGACTCCGTGAACAACTGGCTCGGTGCCGGTGACGGCGATGACAGCGTCCTGAAGGGCATGTCGGCCTCGCCCGGCCTGGTCGAGGGAGTCGCGCGGGTGATCTTCTCGCCCGAGCAGATCGGTGAGATCCAGGACGGCGAGATCCTCGTCGCCCCGCTCACAGCCCCGTCGTGGGCGCCGATCTTCGGCAAGATCGCGGCGACGGTCACCGATACCGGCGGCATGATGAGCCACGCGGCCATCGTGTGCCGCGAGTACGGCCTGCCGGCCGTCACGGGAACGTCGCGTGCAACGACCACCATCAAGACGGGCCAGCGGATCCGCGTCGACGGGTCCACGGGCACGGTCACGATCCTGGGCTAGTCCCGGGCGCACATCGGGTGGGGACCTTGGTCCCTCCCGGGGCGTGCCGCCGAGCGGAATCGTCGGCGGCGCGCCCCGGGAATCCCGGTTCACACAGACGTACGATCGTCAGGATGCAGGGGTCCGGAAAACCGGACGCATGACAGAAGTTCACCAGGAGGGACGACGCGATGCTGACCGTCGAGCAGAACGAGGAGCTCACCCAGATCGGCCCCGGCACGCCCATGGGCGAGCTGCTGCGGCGCTACTGGTACCCCATCGCTTTCGAGCAGGACTTCGACACGGTGCCGAGTAAGACCGTGCGCCTGCTCAGCGAGAACTGGACCCTGTTCAAGACGCCGAAGAGCGGCCGCTACGGCATCGTCGCCGAGGCGTGCCCCCATCGCAACGCCTCGCTCACCTACGGAGTCGTACATGAGGACGGGATCCGCTGTGGCTACCACGGCTGGAAGTGGGACTTCGACGGCACCTGTGTTGAGCAGCCGGCCGAGGCCGACAACCAGAATTTCCGCGACCGCGTCAAGCAGAAGGCCGGCAAGGCTGAGGTCATGGGCGGCATGGTGTGGGTCTACGTCGGCCCCGACCCTGCCCCCGAGCTGCCGCGCTTCGACGTCTTCGTCATGGACGGCATCAAGGATGTCGGCTACACCACGTTGCCGTGCAACTGGCTGCAGATCATGGAGAACTCCGTCGACCCCCACCACGTGGAGTGGCTGCACGGGTACTACTTCGAATTCCTGGGCCAGACCGAGGGGTTCGACGCCCCCAAGGCCTTCCAGAAGAAGCACCTGCGCACCGGCTTTGAGGAGATGGAGTGGGGCATCCTCAAGCGCCGTGTGCTCGAGGGCGGCTCGGAGGAGAACGACGACTGGAAGGTCGGCCACCCACTGGTGTTCCCCTTCTACATGCGCGTGGGCGGTGCGGGCATCGACCAGATGCAGATCCGCGTGCCGATCGACGAGACCACGACCTGGAAGCTCTTCTACTCCAACCACGCCCCGCAGGCCGGTGTGTGGGAGAAGCAGGACCGTCCGGTCGTCTATGAGTACCAGTGGCGCGACGAGAACGGCCGCTTCATCACCGACTACATCGAGGGCCAGGACATCATGGCCTGGGTCTCGCAGGGCCCGATCACCGATCGCACCCAGGAGCACCTGGGCCGGTCCGACGCAGGCGTGGCGATGCTGCGCAAGATGTTCAAGGAGAACATGAAGCGCGTGGCTGACGGCCTCGATCCCCTCGGCACCGTCCGCGAGAAGCACGAGATCATCCCGCTGCCGTGTGAGCGCGACAAGTTCGGTGCCGAGCGTGAGTTCGCCGAGGCGTTCATCACCATGGGCTCCATGCGCTACAGCCCGAACAAGCAGGCGCTGCTCGACCTGCACGCTGACGCCTGGGCGCGCCGCGAGGGCGTCGCAGCCAAGGCGTGAGGATCATGCTTCCTCCGGATCCGCATCGGCTTCCGCCGCCCAGCGCCTGGTTCGCCCGGGATGCCGAGCGGCACCTGCTCGACCGGCCGCGGTTCTGCCCGATGTGCGGGGAGAGCCTGGACGCCGACGGTGGGATCGCCACGGAGTACTGGTCGGCCGACGCTAGAAACTTCATGACGTGGTGCGGGGGGTGCGGCTGGTTCGGCGAGGTCGTGCGCTTCGACATGGTCACCATCACCGAGGTGGAGCACTAGCCGACCATGCCCGCGCTCGTGTTCGACTTCGGCGGACCGGTGCTCCTCACCCCGTTCGAGCTGCGGTCGGTGGGCGAGCGCAGCCTGGGGCTGCCGGCGGGCACCTTCGCCTGGACCGGCCCCTTTGATCCGTCCAGTGATACCGACTGGCGCACCTTTCAGGCCGGCGGGATGAACGAGCGCGAGTACTGGGCCCGGCGCGCTCAGGAGTTCGCCGATCTCACCGGTGAGCCGGCCACGATGCCGGCCATGTGCGCGCACCTGTACGCGGGAACGCCCGATGAGCTCCTGCGCCCCGGGGCGCTGCGGCTGATCCGTGATGCCAAGGCCGCCGGAATTGCTGTGGGCGCCCTCACCAACGACCTCACGTCCTTCCACGACGAGGACTGGTTGGGGCGTATGCGCCCCGCCGTGCTCGATCAGTTCGAGGTTCTCGTCGACGGGCGTACCGAAGGGGTCTACAAGCCGGACCCGCAGGCCTACCGGATCATCCTGGAGCGCATGGGCGTGTCGGCCCAGGAGACCGTGTTCATCGACGACCAGCCCGTTAATCTTCAGGGCGCCGAGACCGTCGGCATGATCCCGGTCCACCTGGACCCCACTGACCCGGGACCGGGCTTCGCGCGAGCGCGAGCCCTGCTCGGACTGCCGAAGGAGTAGCCATGGCCCGACCGCTGCGGATCGCCGTCATCGGATCGGGCCCCTCAGGGATGTACGCCGCTGATGCGCTCGTCAGCCAATCGGAGATCCCGGTCTCCGTCGATGTGATCGATCGCCTGCCGGTGCCGTTCGGCCTGGTGCGCTACGGCGTGGCACCGGATCACGTGAGCATCCGATCGGTGCGCGACACCCTCGACAAGGTCCTCGACAAGGACGGCGTGCGCTTCGTGGGCAACGTCGAGATCGGCACTGACCTGTCGATGGCTGACCTGCACGAGCACTTCGACGCCGTCATCCTCACCTACGGCGCCTCGCGTGACCGGCGCCTGGGCATTCCCGGTGAAGACCTGCCCGGCTCGATCGCGGCCACGGACTTCGTCGCCTGGTACTGCGGGCACCCTGATGCCGAGCGCCAGGAGCACGAGGATCTCGTGCGCTCCACTACTGGTGTTGTCGTCGTGGGCGTGGGCAACGTGGCCGTCGACGTCACGCGGGTTCTCGCCAAGACCGTGGGCGAGCTCGACAGCACCGACATGCCCCAGCATGTCCTTGACGTGCTGGGGGAGTCGTCCGTGACCGACGTGCACGTGCTGGGCCGCCGCGGTCCCGCGCAGGGAACCTTCACGACCAAGGAGTTGCGCGAACTCGGCGAGCTGCTCGACGCTGACGTGATCGTCGATCCGGAGGGCTTCGTCCTCGACGAGGCCAGCGAGCAGACAGTGGCCTCCGACAAGGCGATCGCCCGCAATGTGGAGGTCATCCGCGAGTGGACCACGCGCACGCCTTCGGGCAAGAAGCGGCGCATCCACTTTCACTTCCTTGCCCGCCCGGTGGAGCTGCGTGGTCAGGATCATGTGGAGACGGTCGTGGTCGAGCGCACCGAGCTCGATGGCACCGGCAACGCCAAGGGCACCGGGCGCACCTTCGAGATTCCGGCTCAGATGGTTGTGCGCAGTGTCGGCTACCGCGGCACCGCTCTGGAGGGCGTGCCCTTCGACGCCGACCGCAACGTGATCCCCAGTCAGGACGGGCGGGTGCTTCACGACGGTGCGGTGGTGCCGGGGGAGTACGTCGCCGGCTGGATCAAGCGCGGCCCCACCGGGATCATCGGCACGAACAAGAAGGATGCGACCGGCACGGTGGCGTCGCTGCTGGCCGACGCGGGTGCGGGATCGCTTCCGGCTGCGCCCAAGGGCACGGTGGAGGAGTTCGACGCCCTCCTGGTCGCGCGCGGGATTGCGCCGGTGTCGACGGCCGGCTGGCGATCCATCGATGCCGCTGAGCGGGCACTGGGTCAGGGCCGCGGTCGCGCCCGCCCGACCATCCACGAGCGCGACGAGATGCTCAGGAGCGCCACGGGTCGATAGGGATGCACGAGACGCCGACCCAGGCGGCTCCCTCGACCGGATCCTTGCCGCACGACTCCATCCGCGCCCGCGGAAGCGGAAGGTGACGCACCGGCACGTGCCACGAGCGCCCATCCATGTGCCGGACCTCGGCCAGAAGTGAGGCGAGATTGTCCAGCGTTGCCCCGGGCGGAACCGGAATCGCCCGCCCGTTGCGTACCCACAGCACATCAAGAGCCGATGCGTCCGTGATGCCTTCGACTTCGCGCACTTTGATCTCCGCGGCCTGGAGAGCCTGCGGAAAGGCCGAGCGGCCGCGGTAGTGCGCCAGGTGCAGCTGCCCGCGCGCGGCGTCGTCCATCACCTGCTGGGCACTGTCGAGATCCAGGCGGCCGAAGACGGTGCCGGTGGGCAGTGACAGTGCGGTCGGGGCAAAACGATGGCCACCGAGGTGACTGCACTCCCACAGTCTGCTGCGGTCGGCTCCGGCGGACATGAGGGACGTGACCAGGGCGCGACCGTGGACGGCACAGCAGGCATCACGCCCACTGTGCGTGCACACCAGCAGCAGCGGCGTAGTGGAGCCCGAGCCGATGGCAGGGAGCGACCCGGAGGCGATCGCCGCGAAATCGCACTCAAGAAGCGCGGCATCGTCGGTGAGGACGGCCTCGCGCATCCAGGAGTGACCGGGGGCGGTGGAGGCGAACCACACGTGGCGTCCTTCGCTCGCACTGCGCTCGGGGCGATCTGGATGGCGCGCCAGGAGCACGCTCACGCCGGTGCCCTTCGCGGACTTCAGGTGCGCGGCCAGGGCATCGGGCAGGTGACTGTCCGAGACCGCGTCACGCCCCCATGGCCCGGGCTGCTCGAGCACCAGCCAGGCGGTTGCCGGCGGCGCCGTGGCGGTCAATGGCTCGGCGGCAGCGGAGTCGCGGCAGGCCGTCATGCCGGACCGTCCAGGGCCGAACTCAGTCCGCTGCCGATCCCGGCGACGGGGATGGTCAGTGCCACCCCGGATCCGTCGCGACGCAGATCGGATTCAGGAAGGTCGACCGGGACGCCGGAGGCCGTGGCGGCACGTGCCGGAGCGGGGCCCACCCACGCGGCCAGGAGTGCATCCTGCCCGGAGCGCAGGCGATGCGCGCGTACGCCGGCGGTGCCGCGACCCTTGGCCGGGTACTCCGCCAGGGGAGTGACCTTGACATTGCCGGAGTCGGTCCCCGGAAGGGCCTGCGTTGTCCCGGCGACGGTGACGACGACGGCACTGGCCGGGACCACCGCGGCGAAGGCGATCACCTGCGCACCGTCAGCCAGGCGGATCCCGGCCATGCCGCCGGCGGCTCGACCCTGCGGGCGTACGGCCGAGGCGGGGAAGCGCAGGAGCTGCGCATCGCTGGTGACCAGGACCAGGTCGCACTCCTCGGCACGCGCGTCCGGCAGGTGCACGGCCCGCACGACTCGGTCACCGTCATCCAGGCGGATGACGTCCCAGGTGTCCTTGGCCGACAGGCTGTCGGGTACCACGCGCTTGACGACGCCGTTCGCGGTGGCCAGGGCGAGTGCGCCGGACTCGTCAAGGGTGGTGAGTCCGACGACGGACTCCCCCCGCGGCAGATCGAGTAGGGCACCCAGCGGGGCTCCCGATGACAGGCCCGTGGTACCCGGAGCCAGTGGCGGGATCTCGATCGTCGACAGGCGCACGACGCGTCCGGCCGACGTGACCACGCCGACGTCACCGCGGGTCGTCGACGGCACGACCGCGGTGATGACGTCGTGCGGGCTGCGCAGGTAGGCCTCGGCGACCGTGCGTCCGGCGGAGGCGCGAGCGAGCAGGCCGGTGCTCGACAGGGCCACCAGGCAGGGCACGTCCCCTTCCTCCAATGGCACGGCAGCCACCACGGGCGCGTCGCCCTCCAGAAGCAACGTGCGGCGCGGGGTGCCGTGCGCGGCGGACACCTCGGCGATCTCGCGGCTCACCTCGTCGCGAAGGGCGTCGGGGTCGTCGAGGATGCGGGTGAGAGCAGTGATGGCGGTTCGTAGGTCGTCGGCCTCGGCCTCCAGCTCGATCCGCGACATCTTGGTGAGGCGGCGCAGCGGCATCTCCAGGATGTAGGACGTCTGCGTCTCGGACAGGTCGAACACGCTCATGAGCCGCTCGCGCGCGGCAGCGGTGTCGTCGGACGCGCGGATCACCTGGATGACCTCGTCGATGTCGAGGATCGCCACGAGCATGCCCTCGACCAGGTGAAGGCGCTCCTGGGCCTTCGTGCGGCGGTACTCGCTTCGGCGGCGCACGACCTCACGGCGGTGATCGAGCCACACCTGCAGCATCGTGACCAGGCCCAGGGTCTGCGGCTGGCCGTCGACCAGGGCCACGGCGTTGATGGAGACCGTGTCCTCCATCGGGGTGAGCTTGAACAACTGGTCGAGCACCGCCTCCGCGTGGAAGCCATTCTTGATCTCAATGACCAGGTGCAGGCCGGAGTCACCGTCGGTGAGGTCGACGACGTCGGAGATGCCCTGCAGCTTCTTGGCCTGCACAGCCTCCTTGATGCGGTCGATCACTCGCTCGGGGCCGACGGTGTAGGGCAGTTCGGTCACCACGATGCCGCGACGCCGCGGATGGACCTGCTCGATGCGGGTGCGCGCCCGTACCCGGAACGAACCGCGGCCGGTGGCGTACGCCTCGCGGATCCCGTCCAGGCCGACGACCACACCTCCTCCGGGAAGGTCGGGACCGGGCACGAAGGCCATGAGTTCCTGCAGCGTCGCCGCCGGATGGTGCAGCAGGTGCCGGGCCGCGGCGAGCACCTCGGTGGTGTTGTGCGGCACCAGCGTGGTGGCCATGCCCACGGCGATACCGGAGGCACCGTTGATGAGCAGTTGCGGGAGAGCGGCCGGGAGCACCGAGGGCTCCTGCTCGCGGCCGTCGTAGTTGGGCCCGAAGTCGACGACGTCCTCATCCAGGCCGCTAGTCATTTCGAGGGCGGCTGCCGCGAGGCGAGCCTCGGTGTAGCGCATCGCCGCCGGACCGTCGTCGGGGGAGCCGAAGTTCCCGTGACCGTCGACGAGGGGCAGCCGCAGGGTGAAGGGCTGCGCCATGCGCACAAGAGCGTCGTAGATGGCCGCATCGCCGTGGGGATGCAGGCGGCCCATCACCTCGCCCACGACGCGGGCGCTCTTGACGTGGCCGCGGTCGGGACGCAGACCCATCTGGGCCATCTGGAACAGGATCCGGCGCTGGACCGGCTTGAGCCCATCGCGCGCATCGGGCAGGGCGCGGGAGTAGATGACGCTGTAGGCGTACTCCAGGAAGGAGCCGCGCATCTCGGCGGCCACATCGATGTCGACGACGCGTCCCTGGGGGGAGGAGGCGGCGGGGCGTCGTCGACATCGATGTGGCCGCCGAGATGCGCGGCTCCTTCCTGGAG
>CAYFLO010000040.1:6118-9879 GCA_964343995.1 uncultured Bifidobacteriaceae bacterium | reverse complement strand
GCCCGCGAGTGATGCCGCGGTTCCGTCTGCAGCCGTGCCGCCGGTTCCGCCCGTGCCGCCATTGCCCCCCAGCCCGCCGGTTCCGCCGAGTCCACCGTTTCCGCCGAGGGGACCCCCTTTGCCACCCGCTCCACCGTCGCCGCCCACACCACCGGCCGTGCCCGCAGTACCACTGGTGGCATTACCCGAGTTGACGCCGGCCACACCGTTCGATCCGTCGGTGCCCGCGACTCCCGGGCTGCCGGTGCCACCCTGGCCTCCCTGCCCGCCGGTGCCGGAACTCGCGGCGTCGCCCCCCGCGCCGCCGGTGCCGGGCGTGCCTCCCGCATAGATGGCGTCGCCGCCGTCACCGCCTTGTCCGCCACTGGACGCATGCGCGGGATTCGCCGCGAGGAAGGCCCCCACTCCGATGCCGGCCGTGAGCAGCGAGATCCGCAGGATCCGGATCGATCGCGATCGCCGGGCGCTCGAGGACACCTCGGGAGTCTAAGGAAGGGGACACCGAGGGGGACGCAATGACGGGGGCCCATCTCAGAGTGGCCTCCTACACTCGCGAGCACCGATGTGCCGGCTCCCCCGGCCCGTCCCCGGGAGCGCAGATGGCGGAATCGATCCAGCAGCGCCTCTATCCGCACGCCACCTGTTTCGGCTGCGGCCAGGCCAACCCCGACGGCCTTCAGTTGCAGAGCTTCGCGACCGGCGACGACATCGTCGCCACCTTCCAGGCGTGGCCCCAGCACGACAACGGCCTGGGCTACCTCAACGGCGGGATCATCGCCACGGTGCTCGACTGCCACAGCGGTGCCGCCGCGTTCCACGTGGCCGATGCGCACGGGTGGCAGCCGATCGGCGACCTGCCGTTCCCGTTCGTCACGTCGGGCCTGGACATCCGTTACCGCCGACCCTCACCGCTCACCGAACCGTGCACCTTGCACGCGCACGTGACATCGGCGAGCGAGGACGTCATGCAGGTGGAGGCGGAGCTGATGTGGGACGACAAGGTCTGCGCGACGGCCGCATCGGAGTGGCGGCGCTGGCGCCCGCGCGCCTAGCCCTTGAACTGCCGCACCTCCTGCGGCCAGCCGCACGCCTCCGCGATCTTCCCGGCCCAGTGCCGCGCCGCGGCCTCGTCGGGAACATCGACGATCGTCATTCCGCCCAGGAACTCCGCCGTGCGACGCGCGGGACCGTCGGCAAACACCACCGTGCCCGACGTGGGGTCGGCGCTGAACGCCTCACCGGGGTCCTCCACCAGTCCCCCGGCGAAGACAACGACCCCGGCCTGCGCCATCTCGGCGACGACGGCCCGCGCGAGCGGCCCGCGCGAGGCGAACCACGCCTCGTCGTGGTCGCCGACCCACTGCTGGTTGAAGAAGATGAGGTACTGCGGCACAAGGGCTCCTTTGATGGGCGGCGTGCGCTCAGCATGGCACCCCCTTATGCCACACTCGCGATGCCCGGCAACCTTTGAAGGAGCACTCATGCGCTTCATGGATCGTCATTGGTTCGACGTCGGTGGGGCGCTCGGCATCATCCTCGCCATCTGGCTGGCCGTCGCTGGCTCCGGGATGAGTGCTCTCACCCTGCTGCTGTGGCTGAGCCTGCTGTCGCTCTTCGCACACCAGGTGGAGGAGTGGCGCTGGCCCGGCTGGTTCCCCGGGATGCTCAACGTCGTGCTGTTCCGAAGCAAGGATCCGTGGCGCTTTCCACTCAATATGCGCAGCGGCCTTGTCGTCAATGCAGTGATCGGCTGGGTCGGATACCTGCTCGCCGCACTCCTGGCTGAGCACGCGATGTGGCTGGCCCTGGCAACGATCATAGTTTCCCTGGGCAACTGCGTGCTCCACCTCGTACTCATTCCCATTCGCGGACGCATGCCCTACAACCCGGGCATGGTGACCTCCCTGATCTTCTTCCTCCCCCTCGTGGTGTGGTTCTGCATCATCGGACTTCCGACGATGTCCGTCGCTGACATCATCGGCGGCGTCATCCTGGGCCTGGTCCTTGATGTCGGCGGAGTGATCGGCATCATCCTTGTCATGGCCAACAAGAACGCTCCCCCGTTTGAGGACCGCCAGATCACTCCTGCACTCAAGTACGCGCACACGGCATAGTCGATCGTCAGAATCGTCGGGATGAACCTCTCTGACATCCGCATGCGCGATCCGTTCGTGCTGCCCTGCGGCGACGGCCGCTACCTGCTGTTCGGAACCACGGACGAGAATCTGTGGGGCGGCCCCGGCACTGGCTTCGACTGCTACGAGACCACCGACTTCGTCACCTGGACCGGCCCGATCCCGGCGTTCCGCCCGCCCGCCGGCTTCTGGGGCACCACGCAGTTCTGGGCGCCTGAAGTGCACGTCTACGACGGCGCGCATTTCATGTTCGCCACGTTCGCCGGCGAGCTCGACGGGCACCTCATCCGCGGCACGGCGATCCTGCGCGCGGACGATCCCGCCGGCCCCTACCTGCCGTGGAGCGACGGCCCGGTCACACCGCACGAGCTCCCCTGCCTCGACGGCACGCTGTATGTCGACGAGGACGACCAGCCTTGGATCGTCTACAGCCGCGGCGCCGAGGGCACGTCGCGCGCACCCGCCCTGGCCGACGGTCAGATGCATGCGCGGCGCCTCTCCCCCGACCTGCGCGCACCCGTGGGCGATCCGGTGATCCTGTTCCACTCCAGCGATGCACCCTGGAGCCGACCGTTCCGCCTGCCCGAGGGCGTCGAGCCGCCGCCGGACCTGCACCTGGCGGACGACCCCTACTTCACCGACGGCGCCTTCTTCTTGCCCAGCACCACCGGGCCGCTGCACCTGCTGTGGTCGGCTTGCGCCGACAGCGGCTACGCCATCGGCGTCGCCACGTCGCCGTCCGGATCACTGCTGGGCCCGTGGACCCAGTCGCCGACTCCCTTATGGCAGCGCAACGGCGGCCACGCCATGGTGTTCGCGCGCGAGGACGGTCAGGCGTACCTGGCGTTCCACTCACCCAACGAATCGCCGCACGAGCGGGTCATGCTCGTGCCGGTGCAGTACACCGACGACGGGCTGCGGCTGCTGGCTTGAGCAGCCGCGCGACCGTTACCGCCCGCGCGTGATCGTGATGCGCATGGACGGCGAGGTCAGCAGCCCGCCACTGGCCCGCTGCGCGACGATCGTCACCGTGTGGGCAGACCCTGCGTAACGAGCCTTCCCGAAGATGTCGTTCGCACCGAGGATGCTGGGCGGGACCTCCGCTTCTTCACCGCCGCCACCGTGACCTTCAGGTAGTAGGCCTTGCCCGAGGCAGTGGCCAGGCGGATCGTGTAGGTCCCCGGCCGGCTCGCCTTGAACGCCGGCACCTTCGCCCGCCCCACAGCGTTGCTGCGGGTCGTGCCGATCGGCGCGAAGGTCGGAGACGCCTGCCCAAGCATTCGCGTAAACGCCGGAGTGCTCATCCCGACCTGTAGCGGTGTGCTGGCAGGAAGCCCCCCGACCACCGGAGCCACGGGCGCGTTCGCCGGGACGGTCAGCACCGGAGCCGATGCGATCGAGGTGGACGCGGGAGCGGGCACCGTGACCACCTGCGCTGTGGACCTTTCCGCCACAGACAGAACGGCCACACCTGCGGGAACCGAGGCGACGGGTTGCGCAGTGACGACCGGAGCCGAGGGCACCGCACTGGGAGTCACGACGGGCGCGGACGTCGCACTTGCCGTCGGCGTGGGCGACGCGCTCGGCGTCACCCCCGTCGCAGGGTCGGGATTCCCACCACCGCCG